>NZ_JBYTBB010000017.1:0-78815 GCF_058788755.1 Lysinibacillus sp. FW301-JW8 | reverse complement strand
TTAATTGATGATTTTCAACTAATTTTTCCATTTGTGTAGAAGAAATAGGTGAAAACCATTGTTCAAATGATGTTTTTCGTGTAAACTTATCCATGCTTATGTCCTTTATTTTGGATTTGGATGGTTAATACCGCCAAACCATTATAAAGGCTTTTTTTATGCATGGATAATATTGCGGAAAATTCAGTTTTTTGAAATACGTTGAATTATTTTAATGCGACGCTAGTGACTTTTAATAAAATAAAAATTGGCTGCTCCTGTTATTTTTTCTCGATTTGATAATCAATTTGTAAAAAGGGTAATCCAAAAAAGCGCATTTTATGAACAGCTGTTAGTATTTCATCTTTTGCAGTTATCACAAAATGTTCCTGTAAGGGCAATTGAAATAAAAATTGATGGATGGCTAAATAAATGCCTGCATTCCCATTATGAGCACTAGTTAAGTGTAAACGCCCATTCTCCTCATATAAATACAATACCCCTATCATCGTTGAAAATGGTAATGGCAGTGCAATATTCATATAGGTTGTTTGGTTTGTAGTATGCTTTGAATAAATGGCTACAAAGGTTGTTTGTTTATCGATTGCACGAATCCAGGCACGTGGGGCAGAACGCCCATCTTGCTGTTCGTCTACTTTTACAATCCTCCCTGTCATCTCTATTTGCTGGCTAGATAAGGGTAAATTTAGCTGTTGTATATAGCGACTAAAGCCTTGATAAATCAAAGCAAATGGTTTAAACCAGGCTTTCCATTTGACAGATGCCTTTAAACGATACTGTTCTGTTTGCTCATAAAAATGCGGGATTGCAGGAGGTAATGCTGTAGTATCAACAAAATCATGAAGTACATCAACTAATCCTGGATGAGGATCATTTTGCTCACGTAGTTTCCCGCGAATTTGACTAACTGGAAATTGTACAGGTTGATGACTGGTTTTAGGAACAGCGGCAGCCCACGCTAACACACCTACCGCTCCAAAGAAAACACCATTGATAACACCATGAAATTTTAGCATTTCTGGTATCCCAACAGAAAAATATCCAAGCAAATTACCTAATGCATACATGATTGACCATAAAATTGTGATACATAAAGAACCATAGGAGACACGTAATAGTAATCCTTGTATTGCAGTAAGCTTAGTTTTTAGCACAAGTATAAATAAGCTGTAAATAGCAATGATGTATAATCCCACAGAAAAAACCTCTAGTATTGTAGAGAACGTAATGCCTAGAGCAACAAGAAACGGTCCACTCCATATAACGACAAAAATCCAATTGAATAATCTGCTTTGATGAATACGTCCAAAAAGACCAATTGAAATGGCTAACAGGCAGGCTGAGTAATGAAAATGGATGGCTGTTAACCATGTAATTAATGGGGAAAAGCCTGTATCGATTTTTGCAATAAAAGCAAAAAACCAAAGTCCCCCTATAAATAAGTACATAAGTCCAAGATCAATCGAAATTTCCGCTAAATTTGTAAAGCCACGTTGTAAAAACCGATTTACCCCTTGGAGTGCTATAAACACTGTATAGAAAACATAGATAAGAGCTAGAACAATGGCTAGCCACCCTTCCGTCCACCAGTGAAGCATCGTAACTGCAACCATCATTGCGGCAATGATTACATCGCCGCCTCTAGAAATGTTCACCACCATTTTTATCATTGCAGGTATAAAAATTAGCTGTGCAATGGTAAGTAACAACATAAAGTTAGGCTGCTCGCTAAAGCAAAAACAAATAGCCGACAGCATAAAACCTAGTATTATAATAGGATTAGCCAGATTGTTGCGTAAATTCGCCAGCATACATCATCAGCCTCCCTATCAACGGATTATGGATGGACACATGAATCGTAAACACATTTCTTTTGTCATCAAAACCTTCCTCCACCACAACATGCCCCTCCAAAAATTTTGGAAGCACACACTCTAATTTGGACAAAACCAGACGTTGAAGACCTGAACGAATGACCAATCGACCTTCACGCGTCACAGAAAAGTGCAAATCAGAATAAAAAAGAGCTGGTGCACCTAAATAATCCTTTACTATTTTATTAACTAAATCCACTGTCATTCTTGCATTAAAATATCTTGTTCTCTTTGGAAAGTGGAAGGCGCGTTCCCATTCAACTTCCAGCTCACCACTTGGTAGCGTTCGACAAGTATTACAAATTGTAAACGGGATATTCTCACCTGACTCAGGGAACAGGAATTTTGTTACAGTCGCCACGGAATAAAAGGGACGTAGCCACTTTGCTCCAGATTCAATTTTATGCATAACCCCTGTCGCATAAAATGGTTGATCTACTGGCAATGCATAACGCTCTTGAAGTTTTGGATGCAGTTTTGTAAAATCCTCACCTAATATGGTTCGATAAATGGTCATATTGACTCCCCTCTTTTCCGTATGCAGCTTCTGGCACTTGGCATATCTTTACTAATTATTAAACCGACTATGGACAATACCCATAACGCTAGATTAAAAGTCACTGGATTAAATGGTGCAGCAGCTATCGTCATATCTGTAAATACAGCCCCTATTGTTAAAAGTGGAAACAGAATAATTTGCGCTACAAACAATAAGCGCTTTCCTCGTGGTAATAGCCAGCAAAGCCCGAACAAAACCTCTGCTATGCCAATCCCAATGACAATTTGGTTAGCATTACTCGAAGAAACAGCTTCTTCGTTTGGCTTTACTGTTATTTTACTCAAATTCATCTCGATTTTGCTTGATTCAGCATTTGTTTCGCTCAGCTTGTTCTCGGATTCGCTCGGCTCTAACTCAGTTTCGCTCAGCTCCACCCTACTTCCGCTCAGCTCTACCCCAATTTTGCTCGGCCCCACATCAGTTTCGCTCTGCCTCACACCAATTTCACTTGGCTCCAACTCAATTTCGCTCAGCCCCATCTCAGGCTCACTCAGTTGATGTAAATCTCTTTCTAGTATTTTCTCCATCAGCATGACCTCTGTGGGATGCTGCACAATGATTTTGGGAACAAGCCCGTGATATAACCATACAAAGCAAAAGAGGACGCTTATTAAGGTTGTTAAAAAGAATCGTCTATACTGGGAGGCAGGGTTTTCTCCCTTTTCAAGCCATCTCTTTAAAACATCGAAGCTCAACGCTGTTGCCCAGCCCATAATTGGACGAAACATAACGTCCAATAACTTTCCTAATTTTCCATAGCGAACATCATAATCATACTGTGTTAAAAATGTCAGCCCCTTTTTATGAGGGATATACTGCCAATAGCCTCTTCCCTCCGCAATAGGAGAAATTTTTTGTGGTGTCCCAAAATGCAATGAGGATGTTTTAGTACCATCCTTTTTCTGATGCTCTCCCTTACTTTCACCCCAGCCACGCACCACTACACCTGATATTACCTTTGTTTCATAGGTAAATCGCTGAGGCTCTTCCACAGATTTTTTTTCAATGTAGGTAATGGAGGTAAAACGTAGATCCCACTGCTCATGAAGCTTCGGATTTTGTGTGTAGGTCCATGCCTCCTCAATAGGTGCAAGTATATCCACCTCCACATAAATAGGCTTTTTCTTCATGCCTTACCCCTCCTTAATGATCAGCCCTATTTAGATATATGGTCCTTTACAAGTGTAGTCATTGCTTGAAGAAGCTGAGTATCTATTACAAGACTTCCTCCATTATTTTTCTTTGGGGCACTACCGTAAAATGATAGGCTGTCCCTTTTTCGAAAGAATCAATCTGCTGTCCTTGTATTCTATATCTTCTATTGTGAATCTATCATTGACTCAAGATAGTTATTTTTCTCGTCTTCTTTAAAACTAACAACCTACAATCGCTAATCATATTAACTCTTTTAATTTGTTCATTCACTTTTTATGGATCGTTTTTTATGTAGACGCTAATATTAATTTTTTCATCATCGTCAAGACTATCCTCCATTTTCAAATCGATTTATACTACTATTAACATTATAGCAGTAAATTGATTTATCACCATAAACTGGACGGTATTATCAAATTTGGCTCTTCACCATAACTTGTGGTTGACTTCCGCTCCAGTCAACTACTATTACGATTAAAAATGTCAACCACATCTTGTGGTGATGAACCTCAAATTTACTATTTTTTAAAAAACTTGAATCGAAATGGGCGTTCGCGAAGTCTAATGGGTGGAAGGAGGCGATTTTCATTACTACACAGCGCGTTTCACTAGTAGAGTTAGCTCAAAACGGAGATGAGCAAGCATTTTATCAGTTGATTGAACAGGAGCAGCATAAACTTTATCGCATGGCTTATGTCTATGTACAAAATGAAAATGACGCCGTAGAGGTTTTCCAGCAAACAATCATTCGTGCCTATGAGGGACTGTCTCAGTTAAAGGAGCCACACTATTTTTCAACCTGGCTAACGCGCATTATTATTAATGTTTGTAAAACCTATATAGCAAAGAAAAATTCGATACAACTTGTCGAACCACATACTTTAGAGGATTTTACTAGTACAACACCTACATATATTGAGGAGGAGCTGGATCTTTGGCATTCTCTCTGTAAGCTTGAGGAAAAATATAAAACCGTTCTGCTACTTCGTTTTTATCAGGACTACTCAGTAAAAGATATTGCTACAATTTTACAATACCCAGAAGGCACTGTAAAAACAAATATACGACGCGGCTTACAGGCTTTACGACAACAATTAAAGGGGGCATATATAGATGAATGGGTGCAATCCGTTGAAAGAGGTCATTAATACGATTCCAATACCTGAGGGACGATTAAAAGAAGTGTTACGTGTTGAAGGGATGTCCAAAGTCTTTCGACAAAAGCATCATACAGTACAAGCATTGAAAAATATCCATTGTACCATCTATCAAGGCGAAATGGTGGCTATTATGGGGACAAGTGGTTCTGGTAAAAGTACATTACTGAACATGATTAGCGCCATCGATGAGCCAACTGAAGGTGCGCTATTTTTATTTGGCAAGGAAGCACATGATATTTATCAGGAGCCAAATGCATCGAAATTTCGCAAAGAAAATATCGGTTTTATTTTTCAATCCTTCCATCTGTTAAAAGATTTATCAGTTGAAGATAATATCGCACTTCCACTTATCCTCAATGACCTGCCAAGTAAAGACATAAAAGTGCGCGTACAGCACATGATGGAAAAGCTTAATATTGCCGCATGGGCAAAGCATCGACCAAGTGAGCTGTCAGGGGGGCAAAAGCAACGAGTCGCTATAGCTCGTGCCGTTATAGCAAATCCTCCAATTCTGCTGGCAGATGAGCCGACTGGTGCACTGGACGTGAATACGACGGATGAAATTTTAGAGCTTTTAGTAGATTTGCAAAAAAATATGAATCAAACGATATTACTCGTCACACATGATCCTTATGTCGCAACCTACGCGAATCGTGTATTATTCTTCCATGATGGGGCCATTGTGGATTCCTATCAGAATCAGCAAACGGCAGAGGATTTGGATTGTATTTTAGCGAAGTTCAAGCTCATTACTAGAGGTGATCTTTAATGTTTACGATGCGTAGCATTGCCGTGAAGCTATTTCGTGCAGCTTGGTCAAATGTATTAACGAGTATTAGTATTATCACGATTTCTATTTGTCTTGTGATGACAATGAGTGTTTATATATGGAATGCAAACACACAAATGAAGGAAGAAATTCAAGCACTGTTAGGTGAAATGGATTTGATGGTGGGTTATAATCCTGAGCAAAATAAGCTATTAACAAAGAGCCAAATTGAAAGTTTCGAAGAAATCTATGGTGTGACAAAAGTGTCAAGTGTATCTCTAGCTCATACAATCATTGAAAATGAAAAAAGCACAAGTTTTTATACGGTTGGCGTTGAAAATGATGTATTAGTAAAAAGCCGCTATCATTTTACTGTTAATCTTGGTCCAAAAGATGTTGTCATTACTGAAAATGTGGCACGCCTCTTTAAGAAAGAGGTTGGCGATACGCTAAACATTACTTTCAATAAAACAATTGGAGATGAAATTGAAGCAGACATAGTCAACTTTACGATACAAGAAATTCTTCCAGCTTTGAAAGGTACAGATAGCCCTAATATGATTCTTCTGCAAAATGAAGTCCTAAAAACATGGATGAATTATAGTGACGAACAAACCGCTGGTCAGTTTGCCTTATTTAAAACAGAAAATAATATGGCAACCTCTGTAGGTATGGAATTAAAGCTGCTTGATGAAACTTTACGTGTTGATATTATGAGTGAATATAATGAATTTAAGAAAAATTTCCAGGCTTTAATGATTTTTATGATTGTCCTGTCATTCTTTATCTTACTTATTTCAAGTGTCCTATTGCTGTCAACGTTCCAGCTGTTATTTTACAAAATTAAAGAACAGTTAATGGTATTAAGAGCACTCGGTGCCTCCACAAAACAAGTACGAACTATTGTACAATTGCAGCTATCTTCCATTGTCATTTTTGGTGTGTTGCTCGGCACTACTGTCAGCTTGCTCGTTATTAAAAGTTGGTTACCACAATTGATTATCTTAATGAAATTACCAAGCGCACGAACAGATCTACCAATTATTTTTGTACTCATCATAGCCGTGTCGAGTTTTTTAATTCTACAATTCATAACTCAGTGGCAGGTTAGAAAAAGTGCAAGTCTATTGCCTTTACAAATTGCAACAGAGAACGAAACATTAAGTCTGCGCTGGACAAAATGGAAAACAATCGTCGTGAGTGGCGTTATAGTTATATCCCTATTTTTATTTTTAAATGCACAATTTACAGATACAGATAGCGGTAAAAGTGCCTTATTATTTTTAATAGCGACACTACTACTTTGTGGGATATTGCTGTTTATCATGCCATACCTGTTTACAGTATTATTAAATATTTCATTAAAGCCTATACGGGCAGTTTTTGGCAAAGAAGCTTATTTAGCTTGTCAGCAGCTTATGCCACAAGTGCGTAAAAATATGCCAATTGTTCTAAGTATTATTGGATTAATGGTTATTTTGGTATTTGGTAGCTCATTATTTAAATCTGTTCAACAAACTTCCTATCAATATATTAATTCTCAATATGAAGCTTCCATTAAAATTGATAATGAATTATATGATCCAACCTTTAAATCTGATTTGGTTAAAGAAATTGAATCATTGCCGAGCGTGACCTATGCCTATGCTAAGAGTGATAATCCTTTTATTGCATTGCAGCTCGAGAATGAATGGATACCAGAAAACTATACAACCGTGGATTTCGAAAAATATACTCAATTGGGGAAGCTTAATAAAATTAACGGTAATTACAAAGATGGGGTCTTAATAGCTGAGAAATTTGCTAAAAAGCACCATCTATCTGTAGGTGACAGTTTAACAATTGGTAAATTTGATTATACACTGCAGCAATATATCACTTCTGGTCAATTGCAGATTATCGGTATTATTGATTCACCCATTCAGCATGTAAATTTAGTGATGGACTGGTCATCTACTTTGATAGAGATTGATAAACCCATAGTGACAACTATTATGGTAGAAGCTGATAATACTGAACAGGCTCTAGCTGACCTTGCCTATTTACAAGAACGATGGCCGGCATTGAAATTAACGGATAAAGAGTCAATTATTCTACAGAATGAAGAAATGACCTTCCAGCGCTGGAGTCTATTTGTTGGTGTCTTTGTGATTTTAATTGCTGCTACTTGTCTTGGTGTATTACAGACATTGCTGCATACCATTTATGCCAAACGTAGTGATTATGCCATTCAGCGACTTATTGGTCTTTCTCCAAATGGACTAATAAAGCTGATTTTGACACAAGTGCTGTCATTTGTATTGTATGGACTGGCAGTTGGCACCATTATTGGCTTAGTGTTGACAAGATTGCTGGGCTTTATTGATGAGGGCTCAACAATCTATTATGATTTCTTTACTTTAGGTATGACGAGTCTCGTCTTTTTAGGTGCAACATTTGTTGTGTTCACTTTACAAGGTTACTGGATTAGTCGCAGAAAATTAGCAAATGAAATGATAGAAATGTAAAATGAAAGCAGACCCTCAACTGATTGAAGGGTCTGCTTCATTTATCACGACCATTTTAAAGTTTATCACCCTATAATTTAGATTTATCGCCCAACTTTTCATTTTATCGATATCTACCACATTTACGCTCCTACAAACAACACAGCCTGTCCAATCGCTATAAAAAAGGCTTCATGCTGAATCGGACTAGCGTCTTCAATTTGAAGCATTATATCAAAATGCGTTTCCTGAAAAACTGCCTGCCAGCGCGCAATGAGTTGATCTTCAAGAGAAAATACTGACCAATCCTCCATTTCCTTGTTCAGTTTTATTTTTTTGGCGCCGCCATCTGTAATGATCAAATCAGGAAGCATGATTTGCCAGCCATCATAGGCAATCATATATTCTTTGCCTGTGACAAAATCCTTTCCTTGAAAATGCACGCGCCCACGACGGGACACCTTTTTGCATGTGAAAAGAGGCTGATCAGCGACATCACTGACATCAAAGCGTACAAAATAGCGATAGTCCATTGTACGGTCAAACGCTTTTTTCAATCCATTCGTATAAATACGTTGAACCGTAGAGGATACTTCCCCTGCATCATTAAATATAGCTATTTTTTCTGTTGATTCAATTGCTGCTGGCTGCTTATATGTATAAATTTTCAATACTTTCGCTCCTTCAAAACCAATGCTTCCTTAAAGCTAACATAAAATAAGCGCCACATACAAAGAATCTATGGGCGCTACTGTGATTATTTTATTGTGAAGGTACTTCTATTGTAAACGACTGGAATTTCACTTCTTTTAGCGATGACCCATCAAATGGAATTTCTGTTTCTGTACCATCTTCATTCATTTGCACACCACCTCCGCCTGTGGGAAGACTTAAATATGGCGTAACGATTAATTTTTGAACGTCTATTGAAATTGGATCAAAATTCTTCGTGCTACTAAATTTCCATTTATCATCTTCGAATTGCCCTTTTCCAGCTCCCGAGTATGAAGTGACCTCCTTACCATTTTCATCTGTAATATGGAATTCCATAAATGCTGAGCTCACTTGCGGGTTATCTATTGTTCCCTTTTCAATAGCTTGATAGTCCAGTGCAATACCTGTAGGACTTATTGACATTTTGGATACCTCCAGTTGAATGTTATCTACTATCTCCTGATGATTTACAGGAACATATACTATGTCAGTTATCTTTTTAATTGGTGTTGTAAACTTCCATTTCTCACCTTTTTCTCCTTCTAACGTAAGACCCATTTCAAAGGAATCAGGCATGTTGTCAATTTGTTTAACATCAAAGGTACTAATTGCTGTTCTAGTTGTAGGGCTTATAATTTTCTCAGAATAGCTTCCGCCACCTATAATTGGTTGTTCTCCATTAATCGTAAAATCCATTCCTGCTCCGAAATAGAGTTCGTTCAATTCTTGTTCAGATTCAATTGTCATTCCAACTGTTATCCGTGATTCATCATAGAGTACTTCATCTACCGTCACAGAAATACCATTAATTGTATGCTTTTCTCCAATAGTGCTTGTTAGCCCTAGTTCACTTGCTTGCTTTAGCCCAAGTACACCCGAGTCACTGAATACAGACCCAACAATCGGTAGCTTTGATAATGTATTTGCGAATGTTGGTGATACATATGCAGCGGAACCAACCATAATACTAAACGCAGCTGCGGCACTTGCTACATATAGTAATGGTTTACGTTTACTTTTTCTATTAATTTGTAAAGGTGTTTGTCTCATATTTGTTTGCTCCTCTGCTTGTTGTATGCCCTTTGTAATTGCTGCACGTACCTCATCTCTTGGGAATGCTGGAAGATTTCCATTTTCATTAA
Organism: Lysinibacillus sp. FW301-JW8; assembly: GCF_058788755.1. Classification (NCBI taxonomy): domain Bacteria; kingdom Bacillati; phylum Bacillota; class Bacilli; order Caryophanales; family Bacillaceae; genus Lysinibacillus; species Lysinibacillus sp. FW301-JW8. The sequence continues at coordinate 68,956 of NZ_JBYTBB010000017.1, read as the reverse complement.
ATGACTTTTTCATTGAACGTTGCACTCCTTTCTAATTCTCGCTTTAATTGTTTTTTTCCACGATGTAAATATGTTTTAATCGTGCTAACAGGCTTTTCCATTACTTCTGAAATTTCTTTCATCGGCAAATCATGATAATAAAATAAAATAATGGCCATTTGCTGAGAATGATTTAATTGCTTTATGGCTTCCGGTAAGTCGATTGGATTCACAATGACATTTTCTTCATGTTGTAAACGATTTAATAATTCACTTTCTTCGTAAGGAATCATTTTTTGCCCTTTTTTTAGTAAGCGGTAGCATTCATGGATTAAAATGCGAAATAACCATGTGGAGAAAAATTCCGGTTGCTTTAGTTGGTGAACACTTATATAGGCTTTACAGGCTGCCTCTTGAATCGCATCCAGTGCATCTTCTTTTTGGCCAACATAAGAAAGCGCGGTATAAAATAGCTTTTCTTCCTCTAAAATGAGTAGCTGCTCAAACGCTTCCTTATTCCCTGCAATAGCCTGTTTGACGATAGCAATATCATGTTCCATGCTGCTTCCCTCCTTTCAATACTTAGAGTCATTCACTAACGCAAAAGGTTTCACTTTCATCGATTTCTTTTTTTCTTTCCGTCTATTTGCCTTTTCTATCGATCAGTATGGTTCTTCTATCCGTCACTTTGATGCTTCTATCCATCTCTTTTCAGCAAAAAAAGTAGACTACTTCATCTAAAGTAGCCTACTAAACTTCTATTTATCCAATTTAAAGGTTATATCGCCAACACCGATTTCCGAGTTGACTTCTAATACAACATCAGCATTTTCATAAGCTTCATTCACATAAACACCTTTGCCTTTTGAAATTAAGCCTTCTATGCTTGAAGAACCTATCCCTTCTTCTGTTGTTAGTTTTACCCCAACCGTTGATGGTAAAATGACAGTAGCTGCACCAACGCCTGTTTCAATGTTCGTTTCGAAGCTTTTCTTCCAATCGCCACTTAAATCTACCAGTAATTCACCAACGCCTGTTTCTATATCTAAATTTTCAAGCTGTAGGCCTCGTAAATCAAGCTCTGCTGTTGAAGCACCTGTTTCAATAGAGAGATCTATTGGAATATCCTCATTTAGTTCAATATCCCATGTATTTTTCATTTTTCCAAGACGAATGTTCGTTGAGCCTTTATGTTCAATCTCTACAGTTCCTGTTTTACCTTGTAGATCATAATGTACCTGTGGCGCCAATTTTTTAATATTATATTGAGCGGTACCTTCAACCCAATCCTTGGCGCCTTTTTTAACAATCAATTCTCCTACACCAAGATTGATATCAACCTCTAACTTTTTTGCTTTATCCTTCTCTACAAGAATCGTATCATCTCTGGTCTTTTCTGGGAAAACTGAGTAGCATCCCGATAAAAGCAATAACGAAGCACCCATCATTACACCAATTCCAATTATTTTTTTCAATTTTATTTCCTCCCACTATATAATTTACCAATAAATTCATTATATAGGAATACAAAATAATAAAAACGACCCTCCGCTTTAAATTCGTCTAAGACCTGAGACGTAGTAAAGACTCATTCAATATGAGAAAATATCTAAAGATTTGTAGGGAGAAAATTTATTTCCATCATGATCATAAGCATCAATTATTAGCTGTGAAGGAGTTACGGTTGCCTCCAATTCCACTGGCACTAATTGTGCACCATTTGAATCAATGGCTATCTCCATACGCTTTGATCCAGTGTTTATTACTAATTTTTCGATATGATGATTTGCCAATAAAGGTAAAACAATAAAATGGTTTTCTCGAAAATAAATGATATTCATATAATCTAATTCACTTTGTATATTAAATTCTAATGCATACCCTTTCCCATCATGCTTGAAGATTGAAATACCCTTTATATTATCCCTTGAAAAGTAGCCTATTCTATAAGGGGGTATCGTTAATGTGTCATGCATTGTCATGGTATTGGGTTGGAATGGACCCCAGTGAATTGCCTGTTGAATTTCCGCTTCATTTTGTACGTAAACACGATCACCAATTCGTTCAGACATATTTCCCAAAATGGCAATAATGATAATGATAAATAGTAGTAATCGCCAATACCATTTTTTCATGATTGCCAATAAAGCAAGGATGGATAATATGAAGCTCGAAAATAATCCGACTACCATCCATGGTCGTTGTAATGCAGTATAATCTTTCACCACACCAGACTTTTCTGGATAAATAACCGCTGATGCGGACTGTATAACATTATCATGTTGTTCAAGCATTGTCTTCAAGCCGAACAACAGACATCCTGTAATGAAGATTGTAAGAATAACAGGCATAAACGACTTTCTAGTTGTTTTTTCATTGATTTTTTGAAAGGTTTTCAGCTGTTGCTCCTGAGAAAATGTAGCATCCTTATACAAATTGTTCATGGCACTACGAATCTGATCCATATTCAAATCCCTCCTCCATAAGCGTGATTCCTACCATTTGACGCGCTCGCCTTAATCTTGTCTTAACGGTATTTTCAGGTAGCTTTAACAGATTCGCAATTTCCTTTAACGAAAACTCAGCAAAATGAAATAATAGTAGTACATCTTTATATTTAATAGGCAGTTGCTCGATGGATGCAACAAGCATTGCCTCTGCTTCATTTTCAAGTACTTCCCTCTCTGGATTATCGGAAAGGCTTATGAATTTGCCCCAAAAATCAATAACTTGAATTTTTTTATAGCGCCAGCTTGAAAGATAACTATGACAATTATTAATGGCTATACGATATAAATAGGTTTTAACAGAGGCTTCCTCTCGAAATTGCTCCATTCTTTCGTAATATTTAACGAATGTATCTTGAACTAAGTCCTCCGCCACGGTCCAATTTTTCACATATGTATAACATATGCGCAATAAATAATCGCCATAAGTTGTCATAGCACGAGATAGATGAGCATCTTTTTGCTCTTTTATCACCTTTATCATCCTCCCTCGCTCAACTTTCTTGAGAAGCATTTATAGTTAGACCCTCGACTAACGAAAAAGTTTCATGAAACTTTAAAAGTCTATTATTTAATTTCCTTCCACTAAAGCTTTTAAGTTGGCGAGTGATGCCTCATAGCCACTCATATTAAACGCAACAGTAGTACCATTTTGTGCTTCCTCTAATAAAATAGCAATCAAGGTTTCTTTTATATCTAAATAAAACGAAAATTCCTGATTCTGTAATACATTTTCAATCGTTAATATCACCGGTAATTTTTCAGTTAGTCCATTATGAGTATTTGGCATTAATGTGAAGATTATTTTTTCACCGGCCGCCAATGATGAAATCTCCCATGTAGAGTCTGGAGCATACCATTGTGACAACTGCTCTTCTTCAGTAATAGCTTGCCATACCTTATCAATACTTGCATCAATCCAAATCGAACTATTTTCTTTCATTTCATGACGCCTCCATTTACAGCACATTCTTTTTCCCACTATTTTATCCCATTAATGGAATGGATAACACCTAAAAGTTATCCCGATTAATCACAAGTTTTTTTGGTAAACCTATATAAATTCAATGCACCGAGAGCAACGATTACTGCTATACTGTCCATTGCTAACTGATAACTAGATAAAATAGTGACCAAAAAGCCGTATAAGGATGGTGCAATCACAATAAATAATTGATTGATGGTTAAAGCTGCACTCACAGTTAAGCCAACATAATGTGGATTGGATTTCTCTGTCACACATGTGATGAACAAAGAATACCAGCCTAGTGCTATAAATCCGAATAAAAAACTATAAATAATCATTAAGTTCTTTAAAGGAAGAGCCAGTGGTAAACTTATGGTAAATATCACCGTGCTCAGCATCACTAAAATTAATAATTGTTCACGCTTTTGTGCAAATTGGTCACTAATCCACGCAAGTCCTACTCTCCCTACCATCCCACCAAGCAAAACAAGGCTTAAGTATATACCTGCCTCTGTTAATGAATAATGCCCTTCCTTATGTAAATATCCCATGAAATGGGCGATAAGAACCATTTGTAAGGTCATCATTACGATTCCTACTATATAAATCGGATATAAGTCTTTATTATTTTTTATGGCCTTGATCTTATCACTAAACGTATAAGACGAGCTTGCCATTTCTATACGATTTTTAGGTTCTTGATATATCAGTAAAAATAATAGACCACCGGCTATTGCCACAATGCCTTGCATAATGTGAACCGAGGATAGAGAAAAATGATTGTACATATATGTTAGAAATGCCGATGCTAAGGCACCACCGATTGGAATGCCTGTTTGACGAATTCCAATCGCCAGCCCTCGATGCTTGTCTGGAAACCATTTTACAATGGCTGTACTACCTCCAGTTTGTGCACTGCCATACCAGATTCCAACAACTACTAATACAAGTAATAATGTCGTATAATTGTTGACGGAGACAAGTAGCAATGCTGATAGCCCTAATAAAATAGAGCCCCAACCAATTATATGCTTTTCTCCCTTTTTATCCATGATATAGCCAAAAACAAGCATTGAGAAAATGGGACCTATATTAACGGCTGAAACAATCAGCCCTGTTTCAAAAGATGATAAATTCCATTCAATTTGATAAAACGTAGCAATTGGTCCCATGCCATATGTGACAAATGTTGCCGCTGTTTGAGAAAGTGTAGCCACTAGTAAGATAACCCATTTATAATAAGTATTCATAAAACCCTCCAAAAGCATTACACTGTTTTATTTGTGCAGTATAATTTTATTTACCTAGAGTTTACGCTCGTCACTTACGTGCGTAAAATAGAGGAAAATGATAGGGCTATCAAAATATTTAATAGGTGTGTGACAACAGACATGAATATAGAAGAAATCGCCTTAAAAATTGAGCTATTGGAAAGGCAGAATTTAAGTAAATCCGCTGAAATGACGAATTACACACAATCAGCATTAACATCAAAAGTGAAGAAAATGGAGGCGGAAATTGGGCAAGAGGTTTTTAAACGAACAACGCAAGGCTTAAAAATTACCGATGTGGGAAATCAATATTTACATTTTTTAAAGCTGGTTGCACAAGAATATGAGGAGTTTTTACAAGCTATTGGATCAACTCATACAACCATCCACTTCGGCACTTCTCATACTACGATCAAAATTTATGGTGCACCCATTATGAGCGCTCTCCAGACCAATAATAGTTTGATTGATGTAGATTTTACAGTTGAATCCAGTACATCTTTAAATCAAAAAGTACACAATACTGAGATGGATTGTGCACTAACGAGTAATCCAATTAAACATTATCCGAACTTAAACTATGACCTGATTGCGACGGAAACATTTGAAGTGATTTCAAATAATAAGCAGCTGATTGATTTTCAGCAACGTACACCTGTTACATTGCTTGTGCTTAGTAAAGGCTGTATGTATTCACATGCAATGGTGGAATGGCTAAAAAACGAGCAAATTCCTTTTACAATCAAAGAAATTAAATCGGTCAGCAGTATTCTCGATTTTCTACAAATAGACAATACAATCGCTGTATTAAATACAAAATTAATTCATCTTTATAATTATTCAAACATTCACTTTTACGATTTAAAAAAGCTAAATAAAGTTATTGAAACTGTTTTTATTTATAAAAAAAATAATCAACAGTACTCACCCATTTTTCAATTAAAAAAGATTATTGAGTCATTACTTGAAGTTAGTTGAAAATTGCAAGGGCATAACTCATGCTATGCTCTTGCAATTGTTTTATTATCTTAATGACATGGCACCATTAGTATATAAGTATTCTAAACTTTTATTTGTACTGATGATGCCATTCTATTCTAAAAATGCTAGGTTATTTGCTTACCATACACTATAATGAATTTGGCATAACAATTACTACATAGGAGTACACACCATGAGATCTTTATTATCTTCCTACATCGCTTTATTCTTTGCAGTGTTTGCGTTATCTACCTCAGCTATTTTTGTCAAACTAGCTGATGCACCACCAGCCATTACTGCATTTTATCGGCTATTTTTTGCTATGCTTATGCTAGCACCCTTTTTAATATTTAATAAGCGTTTACGTCATGAACTTGTCACCCTGACTAAAAAGCAATGGGGACTTGGCATTACTTCTGGTTTATTTTTAGCATGTCATTATGTACTATGGTTTGCCTCATTAGAATACACATCTGTAGCTAGTTCGACAGTCATTGTAACACTACAGCCTTTATTTTCCTTAGTTGGCGGCTATTTTTTATTTAAAGAGCGCTTCTCAAAAGGTGCCGTTGTTGGATGCTTTGTAGCGATTATTGGTTGCTTCATTATTGGTTGGCAGGATTTCCAAATTAGTGGTAAGGCACTTTACGGTGATATTTTGGCCTTTATCGCAGCGGGCATTATTACCGCTTACTTTTTTATCGGACAATCGGTGAGGAAGGATTTATCACTTGTTCCTTATTCTATTGTAGGCTATGGTAGTAGTTCTATATTTTTGGCTGTTTATGCACTCATCATGCAGGAACCTTTTTTCCCTTATTCAGCCGATACATGGTGGGCACTTTTGGGGCTGGCTTTTATCGCAACAATTTTAGGTCAGACGATCTTTAATTGGCTGTTGAAATGGCTGAACACAACAATCATCTCCATGAGTATTTTAGGAGAAACGATTGGCACATGTATCCTCGCCTATTTTATTTTAGATGAAATGATCTCTCTCCAGCAGGCTATAGGGATTGTAGTGATACTCATTGGACTAGCTATCTTTTTAATGCAGCAACGAAAGCCACATGCATAGCTAATTGAATCACACACTAAAGAGCTTGGTTTTTGACCAAGCTCTTCTTAGGTAATTATTCTTGAATATCTTCATTACGTCTGTATTCTAAAATATCACCTGGCTGACATTCCAAAGCCTCACAAATCGCCTCTAAAGTTGAAAATCGAATCGCCTTTGCTTTACCATTTTTCAAGATAGATAAATTCGCCATCGTGATGCCAACCTTTTCTGAAAGCTCTGTTACGCTCATTTTCCGTTTAGCTAGCATTACATCAATATTAATTATCATCGCCATAATCGTCACCTCAAACCGTTAAATCATTTTCAGATTTGATATCGATGGCATTTTTCAAGAGCTTTTGAAGCACAGCAGCAAAGACCGCCACGATAAAGGAAGCAAAAATAATGACCATACCGATGATAATAAGCCCAGGAGCATCATCTACTTCCGCAACATAGTATATCATTGGCATGCCTACCAAGTATAGACTACTAATAATGATTGCACAGTATTTGATATTTATTAAAGCTTTGACTGATCGTTCTGAAAAAGCAATATTTTGATCAATATAGCTTAAAAGTTTGATAGTCATATACAGGGCAACAAAATAAGCAATGGCCGTTGCATAGACAGCAATGACAGCGAATAAAGTTGCTTTTGGAAAATGCTGTGCTGCTTTCATAGCAACTCTAGGCACCACAAATATACATAAGGAAAGAACCGGCAATCCCATTAGAAAAACAGCAATCTTTAAAAAGAGTGTTTCACGTTTCAAAAAATACACCTCATCACGGATTTATTGTAAGTTTGATTGTAGCACCACTTTTATCGTTTTACAATAAATCATTATCGATTTTGAGATTATTTTTATTGTTTCCTCTTTCCCCTTTAGCATTTTACTATTCCATTATTTAAACAAAACAAAATGAAGTGCCTTCTTTGTTTGACTCCAAAGTATATTGTAGCTGAAGAACCCTTGCAATATCCTCAATAATCTGTAATCCTAATCCAAAATGTTCGTGGTTTTTTTCAAAGCCAATACCATTATCCATCATCTTAACCATTCCATTTTCAATCACAACCATAAACTTTGTGGCTTTGGAATGCTTTAAAGTATTTTGAAACACATTATCAAATAAACGCTGTAGCCATAATTCATTACTCATCCATAATAATTCTGATAAATCTTGATGAAAGCTTATTTCGATAGATTGAATGCTAAATAAATAACGCCATTTGTTTATCATTGTCTCCAATAATTTTGGCAAACTCACTTCCTCTTTTATAATATAGGAGCTTTCCACTTTATCAATGGATTGTAACGATAATTCATTGGTTAAGCTCGCAATATAGTGAATCTGCTCATTTAATGACTCTACCATATCTGGTTGGTCCTTAAGGGTTTCTTCTAAATAAAATAATTGTAATCGAATCGCTGTGAGTGGTGTATTGATATCGTGTCTTAGCTTTTGAAGAAGCTCCTTCTGCAACCTCTGTTGTTGCTCTAATTCTAGTTCTCGATAGGTTGTTCGTTCAATTAAAATATTGACCGATTGGATAAGCTGTCCTATTTCATCCTCACTGCCTACTTCTAATGTATGAGGTGTTCTTTCATCATTTGCTAAGTCACGAATTGCTTGATGAAGCATATTAATTTTCGTAAGCAATGAATTAATTGATTTCGAAAATAAAAAGGCCAGCACACATAATGAAAAAAAGAACACACCTAACATCATTGGGTATGCAAAGGATTCATGAAATGGAGTGTCCTGATTTTTTGTTTTAAAGGCGAACTCATAGATAATGGACATCAACACACTTATTCCTAATAATACAATTGGAACACTGATAATAGCAGCAAATAATAGAAAGCGATATTTTGTTTTTAATGTCATTGTCGTATATAGGTATTTAAACGATACCCTTCCCCGTAAATATTTTGCAGAATAGTACCTGCAGGATCATCCATTTTTGTTCTAATTTTTTTTATATGGACATTGATGATATTATGATTTCTATCCTCCAGTGGCCATAGATAGTCAAAAAAATGATCCTTGGTTAACACTCTATCTCGATTATCAAATAAATAAAAGAAGATTTTACGCTCAATAGCAGTCAAAACAATCTCCTCCTGAACATTATGCTTAAATACCTTACGCTGCTCTGTGTTTATCAAGAGATGCTGGATTTGGGTTAATGGTCCATAATGCAGCTTGAGCATTTTTTGCATTCGTAAGAGAAGCTCTCTCGGTTCAAAAGGCTTTGTCATATAATCCTCTCCAACCGTTAATCCCTCTAGCTTACTTTCAATGTCATTTCGAGCTGACAGAAAGATAATAGGAATAGGCAAGCCTAAGCCTTTAATAAACGATGTTAGCTGATAGCCATCTTCTCCTGGTAGCATAATATCCATAATCACTAAATCAATTTGATGGATAATACTCTTAATATCTTTACCGTTTGTTTTCCACACTACATCATAGCCTTCTCGTTGGATTATTTTTTGCAGTAAATGACCAATCATTTGATCATCCTCTACGATTAAAATCGTAAAACCTTTCATTTTATCGACCTTTCTTTGCTGTCTACTTTTTCTTTCATGAATGCCATTGCAAGTTGATAAATTTCATCGGGTCTATATAAATAAATACTATGAGTACCTCTCACTTCTTTCACATCCGCCAAGATTAATTGCTCAGCAAAATTTTTGTAATCCTTGCGCTTTTGTTTTGAATATTTATTTTCCTCTGCAACCGCATCAATAAATAATATCGGTGTATGTTGAGGTTTTGGAAATTTTTCTGATTGTAAACTATTTTCGTAGACTTGTAATAGCTCATTCTTCATATTATCATTAAAAAATTGTTTATAGGACAATGCCTTATAAATAGCTTTTTCTTCACCTGTTAAAAAAGTTTGCTTCATTACTTGTGGGTTATAAACTTGCGAAGGTGTAAGACGATGCAAGCCTATTTTTGTTAATAGATTAACTCCCCTCACCATCCAAGTATTGATTACGCCCATTTTATGCTTCACATATTGACTTGGCAAACCAATATCAAGTGCAATGATTCCCTTGATTTCTTCAGGGTATTTTTGTGCCCAATAGATAGACTCAACACCGGAAATTGAATGTGGAACTAGTACATAGGGAGGCTTATTACCACTTTGTAGAAGAGCGGTCCTCGTTTGCTCTAATATAGTATCAATGTCTCGGTTATCATCTGTAATATCACTAAAACCATAGCCTGCTCTTTCTATAACGGCAATTTTATGCTCCTGCGAGAATTTGCTATAAAGCCCTTTCATCTCATAAGTGGGAGCTGCGATGCCAGAACCAGCCATAAAGACATAGGTTTCCTTACCGTGCCCCTCAATATAGATATTGATTTTATGATGATCAACCGCCACTAATGTTCCCTTATTTTTTAAAGTAGCTGCTTCTCTATGTAGCTGAATTTGATGAAACATACATACAGTGACTATACCAAGCAAAAGAAACGCTCCTATATACACTAAAATTTTCTTGATTTTTTTCATATAATTCTCCTTTCAATTGTTACTTGAAAGGATATACGGTAAAAATAAATTTCTGATTAATTTTTGTAGAAATTTAATCAAAAAAGCTGCCTAAAATTTTTTAGACAGCTCCTACTTATTGTTCTGGATAGATGGATTGAGTATAGTTCACAGTTTGCTTGATAAGCAATTTTAAAATCTCTACATCAATATCTGTGAGTTTATTAATATAAACACAGGCTTTTCCAGTTGTATGTTTGCCAAAATCCAATAATAATTTTTCCCGCTCAGGAGCATCTGGTGCAAAATACAGACTGATTTTAGCCTTTCGCGGAGAAAATCCAGTTAAGGGTGCATTACCCTCATGGCCAGTTTTATATTGATAATGATATTTGCCAAACCCGATAATACTTGGCCCCCACATTTTTGCTTCATAACCAGTGACCTCTGTAAAAATATCTAAGAGTCGATAAGCATCTTCTCGCTTTTTAGGATTATCAACATTTTCAATAAATTCAATGACACTTTGATCGGTTTCTTTCGTTTTTAATTCGTACATGTGGGTACCTCACCTTCTATCAAAGTATTTTCATTTATCATAGCATGACATCAATCTAATAAAAAACTATTTATCCACATATTGATTCAGCGGCTGTTTATATGCCCATTGAATAGGAAAAAACCGCATTCATCTTTGCTATCTATAGAGATAGTGAGATTCTGTACCTGACGTTTCGCTTTCGGTACAAAAACATCTGCTGACTCAAGATAAAATTACGTTTACTCTACTTGCTCAAGTAAAAGTTTTTGTTGGAGATTATGATAAATACCATGATATTGCATTAGCTGATGATGATTACCCTGCTCGACAATTTCCCCCTGCTGAATTACGAGAATTTGATCGGCACTCTCGATGGTTTTTAAACGATGTGCAATTACAAAGCTAGTGCGTCCCTGCATTAAATGCTGCAAGCCTTTTTGAATATCGACCTCTGTTTGCGTATCTACACTGGATGTCGCTTCATCCAAAATTAAAATATCTGCATTTTCCAAAATTGCCCGGGCAATAGCAAGTAATTGACGTTGTCCCTGACTTAAATTTGCGCCTCCTGCATGTACTGGCGTATCATACTGAGCTGGTAAATATTTTATAAAATTATGAGCATTGGCTATTTTCGCCGCTTCCTCTACCTCTGCATCTGTCGCATCTAGCTTACCAAAACGAATATTTTCCCGAATAGTCCCAGAAAATAAATACGTATCCTGCAAAACGACTCCTACTCTTTGACGGATTGTGGCCATTTTATAATTCTCGATGTTTTGACCATCAATCAAAATTTCACCGCCATCCACATCATAAAAACGTGTAAGCAAATTGATAATCGTTGTTTTTCCAGATCCTGTAGGTCCAACAAGCGCAATAGTATCCCCAGCCTTAGCATGAAAGCTTATATTTTTCAGGACTGGCTTTCCTGGTAAATAGCTAAAGGACACTTGTTGAAATTTCACTTCTCCTTTTAAAGATGGGGTATCAATAGCCTGTGGTTTATCCGCAATCTCTGATGGTTCATCTAAAATTTCAAAAACACGCTCTGCTCCTGCAATTGCTGATTGAAAGGTATTCAATAGGTTGGACAACTGATTTAGCGGACGGAAAAATTGACGTGTATACGTGACAAATGCTGCAATGACGCCAACTGACACAATTCCTTGCACCGATAAAAATGCCCCTGTACCAATGACAACTGCTAGACCTAGGTTATTCATAAAGTTATTGATTGGACCAAGTAGACCTGACGTAATTTCTGCTCGCTGTGCCGATTTGCGTAAGCTTTCATTTTGTTGATGGAATGTGTCAATTGTTTGCTGTTCCTTTCCAAAAAGTGTGACAACTTCCGCCCCTGTAATCATTTCCTCAATATAGCCATTAAGCTTGCCTAAATCACGTTGACGTGCTGCATAGTTTTTACTGCTACGTTTTACAATTTGCTTTGTCGTAAAAACAATAAGTGGAATAATAATTAATGTGACAATAGCTAACTGCCAGCTGAGTGAAAACATCGCAATGCTAACACCAATCACTGTTAAAATGGATGAAACAATTTGGGTCACACTTTGTGCAAGGGCCGTATTTAAATTATCAATATCATTCGTGACACGGCTCATTAAATCACCAAGTGCTCGTTGATCAAAAAATCTCAGTGTGAGAGTTTGAAGTTTTTTAAATAATTCCAGTCTTAGTGTGCGAATGGTTTTCATTGCTACATGAATCATGACATATGTTTGCAGCCATGTAAAAATAGAGGCGATTGTAAAAATGGCAGCTAGGACAACACCTAGACGAATCGTTCCAGCAATGTCCTTTTTCATAATATAATCATCAACGATATGTCCAATCATATATGGGCCTGCTAAGCTTAAAAATGTAGCGGCGATAACAAAAAATATAGAGAAATACAGTCCAATTTTTTGCAGCTTAACATATTGCCATACACGGTATATTGTGACCCTTTGATTTTTAGCCTTTTCAGCTGGGCCACCCATACGAGGACCACGTCCAAAATTCATTTGCTTTGGTTGACTTTGATTCATGATTGTTCACCAGCCTTTTGCTGTGAAGCATAGATTGCTTGATAGGTTTTATTATTTTGTAATAATTGTTGATGTGTGCCTTGACCTACAATTTCTCCATCCTCTAGCACAAGTATGACATCTGCCTGCTGAATCGAAGCGATTTTTGAGGCAACGATAAATGTTGTGGTATTTTGATATTGTTCATGAATGGCTTGTTGCACATGTTTTTCGGAGGCACTATCCAATGCAGATGTTGTATCATCCAGCACTAAAATTGCTGGCCGCCTGATAAGCGCACGGCTTAAGGCTAGTCGTTGCTTTTGTCCACCAGAAAGATTCCTTGCTCCCTGTGACAGTTCGTGGGCGATGCCTTGATCAAGTCGTTCCACAAATTCAGTGGCGCACGCTGCATTCAATGCTTTTTGTATTTCTTCAGTCGTTGCATTTTCTTTTCCTACACGGATATTATTCTCAATCTTGCCTGAGAACAGTAATGCTTTTTGGGATGTAAAGCCAATATGCTCACGTAAAGCTGACAATGCATACGTCTTTATTGGCTTTCCATCCAAGCGTATTTCACCGCTAGTAGGATCGAATAAGCGTGGTAAAAGTTTTACTAGCGTGGATTTTCCACTTCCTGTTTTGCCGATGAGACCAATTGTTTGCCCTGGCTTCACGGAAAAGGTAATGTTTTTGAGGACATCCTCAGCTGTATCATAATAACGATAGCTGACATTTTGAAAATCAATTGCACCATGGATTGGAGTAACAAGCGCATTTGTTGCTTCTTTCACTGTCACTTCTTTATTTAAAACGTCCATGATGCGTTCACCAGAAGGTATTGCACGGGCAATTTGCATCAGCACCATGCTCGAAGACATCAAGCCATTCAAAATAATTGTTAAATAATTGATAAAAGCTAGTATCACGCCTACCTGTAATGTTCCTGCCTCCACTTTAATTGCCCCAAGCCAAAGTGCTGCGACAATACCAAGGTTAACCACAAACATAGTAAAGGGTACAAGCACGCCAACAATTTGCTCGGCTGTAATAAAACGCTGTGTCAGTGCATCATTATGTTTACTAAATTGTTCAATTTGCTGTGTTTCACGACGAAAGGCTTTGACAACACGAATTCCTGCTAAATTTTCCTGTAACTTTGTATTCACACCATCAATCGCCTCTTGTACTTTACGATACAGCACACCTGAATACTTCGTGAAAAAGTACATGGCAATGATTAAAATTGGTACGATAATGAGTAGTATGGAAAATAGCTCGCGAGCAGTTACAAAGACAATAATAACCGCACCGATAAATAGCAGTGGTCCACGAACAAAAATACGCAATGTCATCATAAACGCACGCTGAATACTTTCCACATCACTCGTTAATATAGTAATTAGCTTTCCTGTTGTAAAGCTATCACGTTCCTTTGCTGAATACGTCATCATTTTCTCATACAATGACTGGCGAACATCTGAAGCAAAATGAATCGCTGCCTTTGAACTATAATATGAACAACCAATTCCTCCAAAAAGTCCTAGCACTGCACTTATCAGCATCCAAACAAACATTTTCAGCACATATGGATTATCGCTATTAGCAATGCCTGTATCAATCATATGCTGCATAATTGTAGGCTGAAGTAAATCCATTGTCACCTCTAGCACCATCAGCAGCGGTGCAATCAATGTAAAAAATTTATAGGGTCCTAAATAGCGCCCTAATTGTTTAATTGCCTGCATTTCTTCGACTCCGTTCCTGTTAAATCATTCGTTTCTCATTATAACTGAAAATCATTCCCAATTGCGAAGAAGTTTTTCGAGTCACGTAATACATTGATATTATTGTAGATTACAATCAACTGAGGTTTAGTTCTATCTGTATGTCACAGTGTACTCTTGATTTTATTGCCGAATCGTTAGTCTCCCAGATCATTAGATTGCTACTACTATGCCCAGTCGGCAACCAACCGCTCTACATCCAACCCGCAGACTATCGAGAACTTCTCTACAGCATACAATTGTATACAAAAGTATACAAATCGTCAATATCAACCTAATTGCTAGCTAAAAAACCACGCAAGCTTCTGCTCACGTGGTTTCATCTTCTAAATCATCAAAGCCGTTATCTTCTACATTAACTTTTACATATTGATTGGATCACTGCTCAATGATATCCGTTTTTTAGGATGTAGTTTAACATAGTTTTTTAAAATTTCTAGGAAAAATTTTTTGTGCCAGCTGCTCTTTTTCAGGATGTATCCCAAGTAATATTACAGTACAAGGCCCAGCACTTTTCTCAATATTTAATACACTTTCAACCTGTACTTTGCCAAAAAGCCGGGTAAATTCTGCTTGTAGTCCCTTTGACCCAACAGGCCAAACCTGCTGAACAATTTCCTCTTTCCATGCATGGTATATAGCTTGAAGCTGTGCAACATCCTCTGGCTGCGCAAGAACTTCATTGCCTATAAGTGGCAGTCCATACGTATACCAACTAAGGTGCTCAAGCACGTAAGATGTGCGTTTTTGCGTCTCACCAAGCATTGTAACCGATAAAGCAGATTGTAAAGTTGGCATATTGGACTCCGTACTACCATCTATCTGCGGGCATATTAGACAAGCCTCCTCAAACACTTGCTGTATGCCAGCCACATAACGAGACCACTCAGCATCTCCTGAAAAATTAGCTAGTATAATATGTGTAGGTAAAGCATTTGCTGCAAGCTGCTCTAAAAATGTAACACGCGCTGTAAAGTAAGCCGTGAGTTTATCTGAAGCTGACACAATATCATGTGGCTTTTCACCAATCGCTGCAGCATTATCAGTAGTCGCAATAAGCCCGCCTATTTTAACTGCATTTCTCAATGTACTCGCCCATCCTTACGTAGAAACACCTTAGAGAGTATCGGTATGACGATGGCAACAATTACTAAATTAATAAGAGTTGCCAACGGAAGACTAGTCAGCGAAGCCCAATAGAAAGCTGGACTTATGATAAAGTAAAATGGTAACGGTGCTACCACACCATTTAAAAAAAGTGCCACAGGCCATTTCCAGAAATGCATACCTTTTTTATGCATCATCCCAAATATCCAGACAACGAAAAACATTTCTGCTGCGATAATGATATGTAATGGTCCAAATGGGAATCCAGTCGTTAAGGCTGTAATAAAATGCCCAATGCTCCCTGCAACTCCCGCTAAAACTGGCGATAAAAATACGACACTTAAAAATGCAGGAGCAGAGTCCAACGCAGCAGTCGATATAATTGTTGGTATTTTAATCACCGCCCCAACTGCACAAATGGCGGCTACCATGGCTGTGAGCGTCAATTTCGTCAATCTTTGTCGATTCATTCCATTTCCTCTCTTCTGTCTTATTTAATTTGTTCTGCGATTCCGTACCAAATGCGCACGACACATTCTGCTTCAGCAAATAAAGCTTGGTACAACCGCCCACAAGTATCACGTAGTAATCGTGCCGGCTTTTCCATCGGCACAACTCCGCGTCCCATATCAGTAACTATGATATACAATGTCCTATTTTCTTCTAGAGCCTGTAGTCTTGTTAGAATGGCTTTGACAAGAGCCTCATCCTCCTCTAGATTTTGTGTGACAAGCCACTTTTCCAAGCCTTTTATAACTAATACATCACACACAGGAATAGATTCAGGCAGATAACCATCAACTAACTCAACCTCTTGATCTCCAAGTAATGTCATAACATAGTCGGTTTTTCCATTATAGGCCCCTCCGATAAAGACATGCATCTATTTCCCTCCTCCCAAGCTTTCCTTGAAAATGTTAAGGTAAACATTTTATCATGTGGTACATTGTACGACCAAAAGGGCTTCTCCACTGGAGCAAAATATACAAGCAAGGCTCGTATAACACCACCATGTACAACAACATAATAGTCATCCTCATTCTTTGGTAACGAAGAAAAACCATCCTTCACACGCTGACAAAATGCAGCAAAGCCCTCCCCATTTGGGGGTGGAGACAGCACAGGATCATCTAACCATGCACAATAACGACAATCAGATTTTAACTCCTCATACGTTTTTCCTTCAAACTCCCCAAAATTGGTCTCTCGAAATCGCCAATCAGTTATGTAAGCAGCATTCGGAAAATAATGAGCAGCCGTTTCTCTACAACGTCGTAAATCACTGCCATATACTTTCATAGCATTTTTATCTACAATTGGTAGTATAGATGTATCAGCTAATGATGAGTCAGTCCACCCAAGATAACGCTTTTCCAAATTCTCTTTTGTTGGTGCATGCCTCATTAAGCGCACAATAACAGTGTTACCCATAATACTACCTCCATCCCCTCAATGGAAGCGCCGAGTAAATCACCAGAAACGCCACCAAAGTTGCGTAGTGTAAATTGCCGAAAAACTACAAGAGCCATAGCTAAAACCGCTAGAAGCACAATTGGTACAAATGTAAAGCCTGCAATAAGGTATACGATTGTATAGGCTACAATTAATGAGATAAGCATGAAACCAACAAGTACATATTGCTTAATATTGGATTTAAAAAAGTAGGCAAGCCCTTTTTCTTTTGAACATTTCAGTGACATAAAATAAAAGCTCATGCCGACTCTCGTTAATAATGGAACAAAAATAAGCATCCAAAGTGCGAATTTCTGCTGCATGAATAATTCATGAAGTATCACAAATTTTCCTAGCACTAAAAATAACACAGAGAGCACACCAAATGCACCGACACGCGGATCATCCAAAATTTCTAACCGCTTCTCACGATCCCGATACGAAAAATAGGCATCTCCCATATCAATAAAACCATCTAAATGTAAACCCCCAGTGAGTAAAGCGAATAGTCCAATAATCACAAAGGACAGTAATATCTCACTGCTCGCAGTCCATTCGGTTAAGCTGTAGATCACTGCCGCTGTTGCAGTACCCATTAATGCACCTACCCATGGTAAAAAGGCGAACATTCCTGTAACAGTTCCTTTTGTTAATGATAGTTCTTTATGTACCGGCAAAACCGTAAAAAATTGAAATGCAAGTAATAGACTATGCCAGAAATTTTTCATCGTCTTGCCTTCCTTCATTTTAGTTTCAAGGACATCATTTCCATTTTTTTACGATACTATAATTTATTTCAAAAGCTTCATCCGCCATCAAAACAAACCATTGATGTAAATCCCCTAGCATTTGTCGGTATAATTCTACCTCCTCATTGAGATACGGGGGCTCATCAAATAATTCATTCGAAACAACTATAAGCGTGATATTTTTATCAAGTAACGACCTTACAGCTATTTTTAAAACACTTAGCTTCTCCTCTAAGCAGCCCGACTGCTCTACACATGGCGTTCCCTTATCAAAGCCCTCATAAAAAGCATTTGTTAGCCATGTTGTGACGCAATCCCATAATACAACGTCACCATCCCTTAGACTTTGAAACGAATCTACCATCTTATAAGGGGCTTCAATCGTCAGCCATGGGATTTGATGAGACTGTCTATCAGCCTGATGACATCGTATTCGTTTCTCCATTTCACGATCCAGTGCAATTCCAGACGCAATATAAATAAGACGCAATGCCTGCACCGATCTCGTCTGATAATGCTCTATCGCAGTTTTTTCTGCAAAATGGGATTTACCACTGCGTACGCCACCAGTAATGAAAATTAATGGCAATGTAAACACCTCCTATTGCAGATGATTAATGGTACCTATCTCTTTCACATGCCATAGCTGTTCAACGTGTTCTACTATCGTAACGCTTGTACCGTTGATAAACGGCTCTGCCCATAGCTGATTTATACTACGCTCTAAAATGGCATTAATAATGCATTTAATTGTGACAGCATGAGAAACAATTAAGACATTGTCTTGTGGGTATTTTTCTGCAATTTTCTTAAGCGTAAACATTGCCCGTTCTGTCACTGCACCGAAGCTTTCGGTATGAGTAGCAACGAACTGAGCAGGATAATTCGTATATAATTCATACTCTGAACAGTGTGTTTTTAGAATATCCTCAACCGTTTTACCTTGCCAGTCTCCTAAATAAATTTCTCTTAGATCATTCTCATAAAATGTTGGGAGCTGGCGATCATCAACAAGAATGTGCAGTGTCTCCATTGCCCGACCACTTGAACTACTAAAAGCTGCAGCAAAAGATATCTTCTTTAAATATTTTTGTAGCTTTTCCGCATGTAAAACACCTACTTCAGATAATGGTGAATCTAACCACCCCTGCAAACGATGTTCCTTATTCCACATCGTTTCGCCATGTCTTACTAGATAAAATGTTGTCACTCTTCTCACTCCTAATTTGCTTTAAACCAAGTCTGCAAACAGTTATGTAAATAAGTCATAGCCGTAATATCTTTTATACCAATACGGAACCATTCGCCATTTAATCCTAGAAAATTTTTAGTATGGCGCAGTACAACACCCTTCGATAAACAATACGTAAAAAATGCATCTGCTGACTGATTTTTGGGTAATGCAAAACATACATAATTGGTTACACTGTTTGTCACCTGACAACCATTTTCTTGTAAATAACTTTGTAATGTTTCTCGCTGGTTTTTTGCATAAGTAATAGCTCGCTGACAATAGTGGTGCTCGTCTAAGCAGCCCGCACCTATAACAAGCGCAAAGGCATTTAAATTCCAATGAGCAAGCATACCCTTTAGCTCTCCTACAACTGCTGGATTCGCAACTAAATAGCCCAATCGCAATCCTGGAATAGCATACATTTTTGTCATCGATCGCACAACAAGCACATGTGGATTTTTCGATACATGTCCAATTAATGAACATCCTTCATCCACCCAGTCAATAAAGGCTTCATCAATAATAAGCTCACAGTTTACGTTTGCTCCGTGTATAATCAACTGTTCTAGCTCTACTTTTTGAGGTAGCACGCCTGTCGGATTATTGGGTGTACAAATATATAAAGCATCAGCGTTCACCATTTCTCGCTTTAGTTGCTCTATCGGTAATGCATATTGAACGATATCCTTTACGATAATCGATACAATATCTGCACCAACAGCTTGCAATGTTCGTTCATATTCTGAAAAAGTTGGATGGACAATGATGACACGCTTACATGCATAGCGTCTAGCAAGTACAGTAAAAAGCTCAGATGCCCCATTTCCAAGTAAGATAGAATCTTTTGCTACATGATGAAAAGCTGTAACCTTTGTGAGGAATGGCTCACCATCTGGATCCGGATATCGTTGAATAAGCGGATAAAATGTTCGCCAGCGTGCCTCCACAAACGGAGGCGGCCCTGCAGAATTAACATTTTCGCTAAAATCATAGACCTCTTCTGGCATAACAAGCCCTAGCTGCCGATAGACATTTTGTGGATTCGCTCCATGATTAGGTAATTGCAAATATTAACACCTCCACTGCTAACATAATAAGTGTAAAGAGTAATGTCGCTATTCTCATATGTATAACGGATGTAGCGATATGCTCCTTTGTTAAGGGAACTAATTTTTCTCCCATAATTGCTCGGTGTGATACAACCCCTTGATAGGTGTTTCTACCACCAAGCTGTACCCCTAGTTGTACAGCTGTTGCTGCCTCTAAATAACCACTGTTTGGACTGGGATGCTTCTTGGCATCCTGTGCCCAGCGTTTTAGGCGTTTTCTAAGGGGTACATCCGTTTCATTTTTTGTACCAAATACAATGAGTAGGCCTGTGATACGACTCGGAACAAAATTAAGAACATCATCGAGCTTCGCAGAAAACATGCCAAAATCTTTATATTTATCATTTTTATAGCCAACCATCGAATCTAATGTGTTTACTGCCTTATAGCCCCATAAACCAATGGCGCCAAATAAAAAAGCATAGAATAATGGTGCTGTTACACCATCACTTGTATTTTCTGACACTGTTTCTACAACACCGCGCACAATCTCATCCTCACCTAGGTTTTCGGTATCACGGCCAACAATCCAAGATAGCTTCACACGAGCTTCTGCAAAATCCCCCTTAACAAGGGGTTCATACACTGCCATTGCAGCCTCCTTTAAGCTGCGCTGAGCCAGTCCAATACCAATAAGAAGCCCTTCCACCACAATCCCTAATAGCAAGCTGATTTGGTAGCTTATTAGGAGAATAGCCGTCACTACAAACATAGTTGTGCCCACTACAGCAAGTGCCATGACCATGCCGCGGAATTTTCTCATTTTCCCTTTATTCCATAATTCCGTTTGAGATTGAATCAGCTTTCCAATCCAACGAACTGGATGAGGCAATTTTGGAGGATCACCCACTAATAAATCATAAACAAGCCCGATGATACAGGCAACGACCAATGCCATCATCATGAATTCTCCTCTTTATCTTTTTTATATTTTTGAATCGCCTCTCGCATTGTCGAATACACACCATAACCTATAACTTTTCCTAGCATCGTAATCGGGCCAGCATATTGATGGTACTCCCCTTCCTCTGTTGACGCAATAAGCAAACTATCTGTTGAGGTACCAGTAGCTTGTGTACCAGTTGTAGGATCAATAATACCTTCATCGATAATGGCCTTAACCTTTGCCTCTGTTGTAGAGATCATCGCCTGAAATAAAGCTTCATCTGATAGTTTCCCATTAATTAGTACCCAAGTATTAATTGTGCCCGCATGATACTGCTCCTGACGATGATAGGCACGTGTAATATCTACGGCATTGCCGAGTCCAGCCGTTATCATAACGATTAGGTGGATTCCTTCATCAGTAAATTCTCGAATTGTAGCAAATTTTGCATAGACAGCTGTCATCATTGCCACAGTGTTATCGATTGGAAAGCCCTCTTTTTGTAAAAATTGTTGTAATTCCAGATGTGGCTTCCGTTCATCATATGTATACGGTACTGACCGATTCATGAAATGTGTGTAATAGCCAAAGCCTGCATTGTGCATAGCTGAGGATACGACCTTCATCGGTGAATCTGTCTGTAGAGCAACATAATGTTCGAAAATATGAATATCCTCTTTACGAAGTATTGGCATTATATCGCCTCCTAGATCAAAATTAGAACAATTACTTATGGCGATTACAGCCATAAAAAAACAAATTCTTACAAAGAAGAATTTGTACTGTCCATTTTTTATATTAATAAACCTCAATTTGAAACTTCTGAATTTTCGCACAGCATCACAACTTCAAACTACTCAAATTATTCATTTTCTTTGAAATTGTATCATAAATTTATGTTTTAAAACAATTTAATTTCTTGATATGACTTATTGTCTTTGTTTTAAATTTTTAAACCGAATAACGGACCCAGCAATGATGAATATCCAGCCAATGCCGATATAGACAAATTTCATAGTTTTTGTCGAGGATGGTAAAACATCCATGATTGTAAGACACACAAATAGTATCCCAATTACTGATAACAGCATACCAAATGATAAATTTTTCAACAGAAAGCCCTCCTATCTATGTACGTCCTCGATTTTACCGTATTCTAGCTAAAAAGAAAACACTAATCCAGGTAAAAGGATTAGTGTTTATTTCCTTATGCTTGCACATGTGCAAAAAATTCTCCATAAAGTGCTTGTAAAATTTTGTTTTCAAATTCTTGGAGCACACCGAAAACTAGACTTACTTCAGATGAACCCTGATTAATCATCTCAATATTTGCACCTGTTTTGGAAATCGCAGTAGCTGCACGTGCCGCTAAACCTGTATTGTTTCGCATGCCTTCGCCCACAATAACAATCATTGAAAAGCCATGACGCATTTGCACATCATCTGCCTGCAATTCATTTTTCACGCGTGTCAAAATGCGTGCTTCATTGTCTGGTGTTAATTGATTGGAACGCATAATGACAGAAATATCGTCTAAACCAGACGGTGTGTGTTCATATGAAATATTTTCATCCTCTAAAATTTGTAGCAGCTTACGTCCAAAGCCTACTTCACGATTCATTAAATATTTAGAGACATATAAAGTTGAAAAGCCACTGTCTGCCGAGATACCTGTAACCGGACGACCTGTTACAGGACGGCTTGGTACGATACGAGTACCTGGGGCTGATGGATTATTTGTATTTTTTATGTTAACTGGCACCCCAATCTTGTAGACAGGCATCAACGCTTCATCATGGAACACGGAAAAGCCTGCATAGGATAATTCGCGCATTTCGCGATACGTAATTTCTTTAATTTCCACTGGATCATTCACGACTTTCGGATTCGCAGAGAACACACAATCCACATCCGTAAAGTTTTCATAAAGCTCTGCTTCCACAGTTGCTGCGAGAATAGAGCCTGTAATATCAGAGCCACCACGGTCAAATGTACGCAATACGCCCGCTTTAGTGTAACCGAAGAAACCTGGGAAAACAATAATTTCTTTTGTGTTTTTAAGTGGTGCTAAATTGATATATGCCTCAGGTAATGCATAAGTGCGTTCTGGTAAATCATTGACCACTAATCCCTCTTTTGGACTTACATATCGTGCCGGCATACCAATCGAATTGAAATATGCTGCGATAAGTTTAGCATTATTGTCTTCACCTGCCGCTTTAATGCTATCAATAAATAATTCCTTATTGGATTTATCGCCCTGTACACGTTCACGTAAATCATCCGCAATCACGTCACAAATGGCATTATCTAATGCCAAACCATCTGCAATTGCCTTAAAACGGTTGACTACAGTTTGGACTTTCTCTTCAGTATCTTCATTTTTTACGGCTGCCATTGCTAAAAGAATTAATAAATCAGTTACTTTTATATCATCCCCAGAGCGTTTCCCTGGTGCTGAAACGGCAACGATTTTACGTGCCGGATTAGATTTTACAATGTTTGCTACTTTTTGAATTTGTTCTGCACTTGCTACAGATGTTCCACCAAATTTACATACGATCATATCTATCAAATCCTAACTATTTAAAGTAATTGTATTCCTCCAAAAAACAATTGAATGTACACAGTGTACAAATTATCGTTCCTCACGTCAATACAATTTAAAAAATTCACGCAATTTACCGATAGAAAATGGACAATTTTCGCACTGTTTGATTTATTATACGGATTTCATATGAAATAGTTAAGGTTTTTACAAATATTTTTTATGAAATTCATATATTCGTACAAATCTTTGTCTGAATTAGCTTAAATCGTCTAGTTTTCGGAAATTATCGTCATTAGGACATGTGTTGATTTTACTAAATTTTTTGCAAGATTCTTCCCCTGATTTTGTTCCCATTTTGACAGAAATGTAATGGCTTTCTTCTATATAAATAAAAGAAAACGCTTACCTCATTATGATATGCAGAGAAAATAGTGATGTTTGTGCTATTTTAAACTTTGGCGAGCTATAGTCTTTTAGCTATTTGAAACTGTTCGGCAGTGATTAACTTTGGGGGCTGAGCGGTTCTTTGATTGACCCGAGCGATTTTCTCGGGGACCTGAGCGGTTCTTTGGTTACCCGAGCGGTTTTCTTGGGGAGCTGAGCAGTTCTTTAGCCTACCCGAGCGGTTTTCCCGGGGAGCTGAGCGGTTCTTTGGTCTATCCGAGCGGTTTTCCGGGGAACTGAGTAGTTATTTGGCTTACCTGAGCAGTTTCTCTGGGGGCCTGAGCACTTCTTTGATTGACCCGAGCGATTTTCTCGGGGACCTGAGCGGTTCTTTGGCTACCCGAGCGATTTTCTCGGGGATCTGAGCAGTTCTTTGGCTACCCGAGCGATTTTCTCGGGGACCTGAGCACTTCTTCGGTCTACCCGAGCGATTTTCTTGGGAACCTGAGCACTTCTTCGGTCTACCCGAGCGATTTTCTTGGGAACCTGAGCACTTCTTTGACAGCTTCCTCTTAAGCCAAGTAATTACTCCGCTTCTTAACCTTTTCCCTTGATTTCTCTCCCGCGAATTTTACAGATAAACAAAAAAACTAGGCTCACATTCTGTGACACCTAGTTTTATTGTTCTACTTTAATTTTAAATAGCAGTCCAACCACCATCGATGACTAATTCTGCACCTGTCATAAAACGAGATTCATCCGATGCTAAAAAGACTACACCATGAGCAACATCCTCTGGTTCACCGAAATAAGGGAGTTGTGTATATGTTTGATAGAATGGTAGTGCTCCTCCTTCTTCCATTGTTGGAGCCGTCATTGGTGTAACGATAATCCCTGGGTGTACAGAATTGACACGAATTTTATCTTTACCATATTCAATAGCCGCAGATTTTGATAGAACACGAAGTGCTCCTTTTGCTGCTGTGTATGGGCTTGTACCTGCCATCCCAACAATGCCACCAATTGAAGAAATATTGATAATTGAGCCGCCTCCTGCTTTTTGCATTTCAGGAATAACATATTTCATGCCTATGATACAGCCATTTAGGTTAATATCCATAATTTTATTCCACTCCGCCATTTCCATGTTGGCAATCGTTTTTGGTGAAGAAACACCAGCATTGTTTACTAGCACATCTACTTTTCCATATACCTTAACAGCCTCAGCAATAACAGACTTCCACTCTTCTTCTGATGTCACATTATGTTGGATGCCAATTATATCGCCACCGCTTTCTTTAATTTCCTTGACCAACTTGTTTAATGGCTCGATTTGAACATCTGTAGCGATTACCTTTGCCCCTTCTTTCGCAAATAATGTTGCTTCCGAAGCACCCATTCCCATTGCTGCACCTGTGATAATAGCTACTTTACCAGCTAAACGCCCCATATAAAACATCCTTTCTAGATTAGCATTCATTCTAAAAAAGTGAATGCACGATTTATTGTATTTCATAAAATGACTAATTCGTGAACACATTAACAACTAGTTGTATTATCGACACTGTGTCGTTAAGATAATTATATCAGCCATCTATTAAAGGGCAATCAACACAATTTAGCCATTTGATGCATTATCAACAATAAAATTGTTAGTGTTGCTAAAATAGAAAAAATAATACAGGGAGCATGAAAATGTCGAAGAAAAAACAGAAAATGGACCCTCGTGTCATTCGAACACGCCAGTTACTAAGGGATGCATTGGTGGAGTTAATTGATGAACGAGGCTATGACAAAATTACTGTACAAGATATAACAGAACGAGCAACCTTAAATCGCGCTACCTTTTATTTACATTATCGTGATAAACTCGATTTACTTTATCAAAGCTCAGAGGAAATACTAGGTGATTTAGTCGGAAGTATAAACTTTACATTTGATGACAAGATGAAATTGGATTTTTTTAAAGTTGAGGATCAGCCACATGATACATTTATGCACTTATTTGAACAAATTTCTTTAAACAGCAAATTATACAAAGTATTTTTAACAGAAAAAAACATTCCCTATTTCTCCTCAGGTATGAAGGATATAATCATTGATTTTGTATCAAATGGCATAAATTATATGCAACCTGATGATAAAAAGCTTACAGTTCCCCGTGAAATGGCCATCAGATATTTCGCTGCTGCCTTTCTCGAGGTTATTGTTTGGTGGTTAGAAAATGATATGCCTTATTCACCTAAATTTATGGCTGCCCAGCTAATGACGATTACAGTGAAAGGACCATATATTGAAAATCCTTTTGTAAAATAATAGTTGAATAAAAAATCATACAAATACACCCCAATTGTTTGATGGCGAGTCTGAACTGTACCTCCAATTGTTAGAGTGTCTAACAATCGGGGTGCAATTCAATAGGATTGTGCTAATTTTTCACAATCGTTCTTTGAGCTTTTTTAATGATCCTCACTGTTGCCTTCGATGGAGAATCTTTTTGCCATTCGTCACAAAGGTTTTTGACCCAATCTGGTTGCGTTTTACTAGCATCATTTAACCAATTACCAACAGAATCTTGAACATACTTGGATGAATCTGATTTTAATAAATTTAAAATGGGGAGCGCAATGTGTGGTTTTTCTTTTAAAATTTCAATATGCTTGGTCCATACTCCACGAGGACGAATTGATTCCAAGCTAAATCTACGAATGTTTTCGTCTTCACTTTTCGCCCACTCAATTAGCAAATCTACACTATTCTCAATATTTGCTGAAAGATCCTCTCTAATTGCCATCCAAGCAATTTCCCGAACACCAAAATGATGATCTGCGGCAAAAGGCTGGATATACAACAATTTCTCTTCTAAAGTATAATCATTACTTTTATTCATAAATGCTGCCCAACATCGTACACTATCCGATACATGATGAGAGCATTTTTTGATAATATTCTCTTTGTTAGTAGCACTTTCATCTTTGACGATTGTATCTAATAAACTTCCAATTAAACGTATTGCCTTCATTCCTGTTTCTACTTTTTGCTTTTCTATTTCAGTTAAAACAAATTCTAATTTTTCTTCCAACCCTATGGATGGTAGAACATTTTTTAATAAAGTAATATGGTGAACAGCTTGCCATTCCGTTAAATTAACACTCTCTATTTTACCTTGATTTAGCAGCATTAATACTTCTTTCGGAATATCACTAGCCTTTCTAGCTCCCTTTCTATTTAAAACATCCACTAGTACTTCCATTCAATAACCTCCTGTAATTGCTGAACATTACATCTTTAATTACTATTAATATTTTTTCTTTGGAATTAATCCCACTATAACATAATGTTCCCTTTCAAATAAATAGAGTCAAGGAACACAATAATAAAACATCAGTAAATTATCATTTTCGTATACATTTAAAATTGATGAAACTGGAGCCCGTACTTACTTTGAACCTGTATTTTCATCAAACTCCATCTTCCAGCTAAAATATTCATTATCGGGGTTTTTCTCATATTTTAAATAGGCATCAAATTTATTGCCTTTTTTACTCGTTAATCCCTTTACGAATATTGTTCCATCGACTAGTAATTTCTTAACCATTGTTTTCGTAGGCTTCTTCTTTAGAGAGGTTAAAAATTTATCATTTTTCCAGATAACAAATTTACAGCCCTTTTTCCAGTTACTACAGCCAAAACCTTTTTGCCCTTCAATTACACCATGTCCACACAATGGGCATTTTCCCAGCACTTCGAATTTTTTCTTTGCCCGCGTGACTTTATTAAGTATCACATCTTCACTTTGTTTAATTGTATGAACAGCATTTACAGTAAAATTAACAATTAAATGTAAAAACTGTTCCTTCGTAAACCTTGTTTTTTCAATTTCTAATAAGGTTTTTTCTAATCTGCCTGTGAACTCTAAATCAAATAAGTCTTTAACTGGAAATATTTCTACTAAGTTTTTTCCAAGCTTTGTACACACTAAATTTTTATTTTCCATTGCTATATAGCCAACTGTTATCAGCTTTTTTATCGTTTCAGCTCTCGTAGCCGGGGTACCAATGCTATAGCCACTTAAAATAGCAACCATAATGTCATTGCTATCTTCATTTTCTACCCCTTTCCCACACGTCTCCATCACCCTTAATAATGTGATGTTTTGGAGGAGTTGTGACATGGGATGTAATTTTATGCTCTACTATAGAAACTAGTTCATTTTGATTGATAAGAGGGAGAATGACATCAGTCGATTGAATGTCCTCTACCTTTTTCCAGCCTTCCACTAATTGAACTCTCCCTTTTGTTTCGAACATTCCTTTTATCTCGCTACTGTTCACTTTCGTTGAAATGCGAGTTTCCTCAAATTCTGCAACTGGCATAAACTGCATTATAAAACGATTTTTTATTGCATGATAAACAATAGCCTCATCGTTTGATAGCTTTTTTGGAATAACATATGTCGGTATAATCGCACTATGGCTTTCTACTTTCGAGTTGTCAATAACCCTTTTCTTTTTGGTAAATTGAATTTCATACTCGTAAGGTAATCCTTTTTTCAAGCTATCTAATACTTTTGCCATTTTCTCCACTAAGCTTTCCTCTAAAACGACACTTGTTGTACATTATCTACATAAAAATGGACTTAATTACAATGTATAATAGCCTAGATTATTAGTTATCAAAATTAGATTCCCTAATAATAGATGGACATAATTATTTGCATAACTGTTATACTGAAAATTAATTTATAATTATTATACAAGAAGTTGTAATTATTATTAATAGGAGAAGGATATATGAAAATAGTAATTGCAGAAAAGCCAGACCAAGCAGCAAAATTAGCTGCCCCCTTTTCTTTTACAAAAAAAGCTGGTTATTTTGAAGTTAAGCCAAACACATATTTTCCAGATGGGGCACTAATTACATGGGCGATAGGGCATCTATGCGAGCTGAAAGCACCTGAGGAATATAATCCAACATGGAAGAAATGGACTTTAGAAACATTACCGATTATTCCAGATCGATTCGAATATAAAGTGACAAAATCAAAATATAAACAATTTAATGTAATCAAAGGTTTAGTAAAAAGACCCGACATTCAAGAAATCATCATTGGTGGTGATGCTGGACGTGAAGGTGAATTAATTATCCGCACCATTTTGAGAGTGTGCGGTGTTAATAAACCGATGAAACGTCTATGGATATCATCTTTAACAGAAAACGCAGTAAAAAATGGGTTTGCAAACTTACTACCTGAAGAGAAAACACGTGATATTTATTTTGAAGCACTAAGTCGTTCATGTTCAGACTGGCTAATTGGCATCAACACATCCAGATTATACACTGTACTCCTTAAACGAAATGGTGTGAAAGATGTATTTTCAATTGGACGTGTACAAACACCTACACTTGCACTAATTGTTAAGAGAGAGCATGAAATTGCGAATTTTAAATCAGAAACATTTTGGGAAGTGGAAGCTGAGTTTAATTTTGATGGAGAAATGTTAAAAGCCAAATGGCAGAAGAACAATATTTCAAGACTTCAAGAGGAACGACAAGCAATTGCTACAGCCAATTTTTGCATCAATAAGAACGTAGAAATTACAAGCATCAAAAAAGAAACAAAGGAATATGCACCACCTTTGCTATTCAATCTATCGGCGTTACAGGCTACAGCAAACAAAGCCTATAAATTCTCACCGCAAATGACGCTCGATATTTTACAAAAACTTTATTTGAAAGGCTTAGTTTCATACCCACGATCTGATTCACAATTTTTAACGAATGAAGAAGCAAAAACACTACCAAAGATACTAGAGCATTTAAGTAAAATTGATAAATATAAAGGTCTTCTTCCGCCACCGACAAGTTCAATTATGAATAATAAAAGATATGTGAATGAAAAAAAAGTAACCGATCACCATGCAATTATTATTACAGAGCAAATACCAGACGTAGCAATGCTAAGTACAGAAGAAGAAAAGATTTATGATTTAGTCGCAAGACAAGTCATTGCTGCACATTACAACAATGCCATATTTTCTTATACAACGATTCATTCACTTGTTGATAAACGTGCAGAATTCATCTCTAAGGGCAAAGTGCTAATGGAAGAAGGTTGGCGTAAGGTTATTTATCATTCTAAAGATAACTCACCTACAGACAAAGATGAACTGCTCCCCCTATTACATGAAAATGAGCAAGGTATCGTTGCGAAAGCGAACGTAAAAAAAGGTGAAACCCAACCACCAAATCGTTATTCTGAAGGTAATTTGATTACCGTAATGAAAACAGCTGGTAAACATTTAGAAGATGCGGAATTAGAAAAGGTCTTATCGAAAACGGAAGGATTAGGTACTGAAGCTACACGCGCTGGAATTATTGGTACATTAAAAGATCGAAACTATATCGAAGTTAAGAAAAACCAAGTCTTTGCAACGGCTAAAGGTATGTTACTAATTGACGCACTAGGTGAATGTATCTTAACGTCCCCTTCCATGACAGCCAAATGGGAGCAACGACTATCTGAAATAGGTGAAGGCAACGCTTCTCCTAAAGAATTTATGGAACAAGTAAAAAAGCTTGCTGACAAATTGATTTCAGATGCTAACAAGCGTGAAAAGGAATGGGCATTTAATCAAAATGCAGTCGATAAAATCACTGCAAATAATCCGTACAATAAAAGATATAATAAAGAAAAAACAGTTGTTGGGAATTGTATCCTTTGCGAGGGGTCAATCATAGATCATGGCACTTTTTACGGATGTTCAAATTATAAAACAGCTAATTGTAAATTCTCGGTTTCAAAGAAACTTTTAAGAAAAACTATTTCACAATCGAATATGAAAAAACTCTTGGCAACTGGTGAAACAGACTTGATAAAAGGATTTAAAAAAGGAGAGAAAACTTTTAATGCCCACCTTATTTGGGATAAAAAAGAACGTAAAATTAGTTTTAAATTTCCACAATAACTCACAATCCTACTTTCAACATATCGTTGAAAGTCTGTAGCTTATATTAAGAATTTAAAATACCTAATAGCCTTGATAAACAAGCAAAAAGAAAGAGCGTGTTTTTAAAAAATTTAATCAAAACGTGCTCTTTATAAATTTTATTGAATCATTCTTCTATAAAAAAGATTGATCATTTCTATGATATTTCTTCCATTAAAGCGCCCTTTAATGGGGAAATATTCCAGAAATTATATTAAGCATGCTCTTTTAATATAGCTGTTTTCTCAAAGATTGTTGCTTCTGATTTTGCTATCTTCTTCGATTAAAGCACCCCGATTATTCAATTGGATTAAATTTAATTGATTTCGCTTGATACATTTTATCCTTATACATATACGTAATTTGAATATACCCTATACTCTCACCTGCTGGAGAAATTTGACCCCCTATTTTCGCAATAAGTTGATTGTCATTTATTTCAAAGTTGATAAGATTGCCAAAGTATATATCAGGAAATAAATGTTCGGGTTCAAATTTTAAAGGTTTTATATTAATTTTAAATTTCTTTTTTCCAATACTAATAATGGCTTTGTTAGGTAATAACTTAATCTTCACATTTTTTAACACTATTGCAATCGGATCATCAACAAGAACTTCAACTGGTACTTCAACAAGTTCCTTATTTATTCTTTGATTTTGGATATGAAAAACGTGAACTTCTCGTTCTAATATTCCAGTACCAGTACCTTTGGTCAAAATTATGATTAACTCATTTTTTCCATCTTTATTGATGTCTTCATAGATAATTTGAGGTGACCAAGTAGGACTTGTTGTATTTATCCAATAAGGTCTTCTAAGAACCACGCCTTGAAAATCAATTTTAAAATCTGCATATACTCCGTTCATCTTTTTAGCATAAAGGGTAACATCCGCTTTATCAGACTTTGCAATTTCATCATATTCATTTATCATTGCTTTAGTTTTTGTTAAAACAGCAAAAAGAGAAATGGCAATAATTAATATAAGAACTTTTCTCATAAGAAAACACCTCAAATTTAGTGTTCTCTATATTTGACTGCTTATTCCACTAAACTGCCTCGTTAGCATAAAAAGCAATCGCTCTAATTGAACAATCATTCCTGTTAGTGAAGTAATAAAGGATTGATAATTTCCCAGAATATTCTCTTAAATGTTCAATGGCCAATGTTACTGCACCTTCCTCTGTCTCAATCAAAGACAATCCATTTTTAATAGGACTCCAATACTCATATCCGTAGTCTTCCTGCCACCTATATAATTCTATGGTAAAAAGACCATCCTTACGTTTAATAATTTGAACTTTATATTGATTACTCGGAGACAAAATTTCTTTTAGAACTTCTTCCATTAGCCCACCATCTTTTCTGGTAATAATGTAAATAGTATAGTATTTCTTCTTCAACTAAACTCCCTCTATAAACATTGATGTATCAACGGTTTCCATCACTTCGTGATGTGAAAAAAATATTTTTCCACTTGATTTATAAACAGTATTTTTAATTTATAGTTATAATTTACAATCTGAGTGTGCGCTTCGCTAAAATTAATGGAAATCATTAGCTTTTTTATCCACTATGTGATGCACAATGGATCTCTGCGATACTTATGATGACGTACCCTCCCATGTCTCTTAGCGTCATTTGCGCTTACATTCCTTCGTTCAGTCTATTCATAAGGCAGAGGCCTGCTATGCTGCTCCGTTAGCATAATAAGACCTGAAATCATAAATACTAAAAATTTAATTTTTCTTTCATTAGGTTAATTACATTTGAGATGGTATCGTTTACTATTTCAATACTAAAACTTTCAGCTATACATTCAAAGGTAGAATCGTGAAATGATAAAACAAAGTGTTTTAAGTCATTAAAATATGTTTCATTATGATAGGGATGAACAGAGTTCATTTCAATCAAATTTCTTAACCACGATGAATTTTCTATTATGAATGCAGAATATGGTCTTAAGCCCTTAGTATATAATGGATGACCACTAAAAGCTTCATCATTAGGTGGTCCAAACATTGTAGAACTGCATCTTTCGAAAGAAATAATCGCTATTAATTCAAACTCATTCATATAATCCGATTCATTTTCTTGAATATAATATGAAACTACGGTCTTTGACTCAGCAGACAAAACTACAGGGATTGGGGCACCTACAGATGATTGGGGCATTTCATTTAACTCTACAACCGTATCTTTGCTGTCAATTGAATACATTCCCCTTCCTTTATTTACCATTTATTTTATTAAATTATACCATTTTTTCTTCAACTAAACTGCACCGTTAGCCATCCATGTCGCGTAAAATCAACACTAAACCACAGAAAATGAAAGATTATTACGTTCTTTCATGGGAGTTGAAGAACATCTTTTCACAATCTTTAATTTATTTCACCAGAGATTCCTCATCTTCCTTCGATAAAATTTCATTCCAACATCTTATTAGCAAGTGTTTTAACAATTGAATTAACAAAGGCATATAAATTTGCAATGGAGACATTACTGAGTTTAGTCGTGATGGGAAAATTGATATTGATCTTTCTGAATTAAATCCAAATGATATTTCTGAACATTTATATGTAAAAAGAATTCAATCAAGTTTAAACAATCTTCGCTTTGCTTGGGACAAACTTAAACAATACAAAGACGTTGCACTAACATGGTGCGTTTGTTGAAGTACATTCATATCTAAAGATAAAAAGGGAGCTGAGATTATATTTCTAGCTCCCTTTAGTCTGTATTTGTAACAAGTCCTTAGTCGATTTTTTTAAGGAAAGTACTTGTGGCATCATGGATCTCTGTGACATGCGTTTGAAAGAATCCATGAGAGCCGTCAATCATTTGGGACTCGGCATTTGCACCAAGTCGTTTTACGTGACTTTTTTGAATCTCATCTCCATCTTTTACTCGTTTTTGAAAGTCTGAGGATATTAGTTTCAGTACAGGTACTTCTGAAGGGAAGACGATGCTGTTTACCTCATTGACATTGTCATTTAAACTCAAAGCCTGATTAATGATCGTATCGTTGACAACATGATAAGAAAATAATTTATTATCACTGATTTCTTTTTCGGTATAGCCATTTCCAACTGTTTGATCAGAAGGTAGCAGCCCATTGATGATTCGATTAAATCCAGTTGCTTGAAGTAACGTATTAAAACCATATAGGATTTATATTGAGGTTAACATATATCTCAATTTATCGGCTCTGCGTCTTAGCGTCTGGCTCTTTAACTATGATAATTTTAAATTTTTTTATGTTTACTAAACTTTCTTGTTTACATTTTGGACAGTAAAGAGGAAAACTAATTAATATTGTATTCGCATATACTTTAGTGCGTGTTTTTGAACTACAAATTGGGCAGTATATCCATTTGCTTTTTTCACTCATATACCCTTCTCCTTTCCTGTCTAGCTCCTCATATAGTTATATTTTACACAAGCAAATTTTCAAAGTGTATATGCACCATATATATTTTTACATAAAAAAGGAGACAATCAACATTAGAAAATTCATGGCAATATGAGCAAACATATGTGCAAGCATCGCAAGTTCTAGATTGTGCTTCCAATAAATCCAGCCAAAGAAGAAGCCGGGTAAACCATTCAATAAGATCATTCGGAACCAAATGAATGCGGTCATTTCTGTCACACTTGCAGTTCCACTATAGTGACCTATTGCAAATAATAATGCGCTAACAAATATTGCAAGGATAAAGACCCAGTTCGAAGGTTTTGCTGATTTTCGATCAAATAGTTTCCAAAAAATAAAAACCAACAAGCTCATAAACCCAAAACGCATTAATAGTTCCTCAACAATCCCTCCGTAGAGTAAAGCTGCTAAAAATTCTATTGCATTATAAGGATGTATTAGTTCTTTTAGACTCTCCGGCAAGAGTGGGAATAAAAGATAATCGAATCCTCTTATAACAACTCCTGCAATCGAACCGAGTATGATAGCTAGTTTAATACCTTTTATCCACTCTGACTTTGACTTTTCTCTAGCATTCGGGTGCATAATCACAGATTTTAAACCAACTTTATGAGCAGTAAAAAAACCTATAACAAGAGCAATGATTAAGAAAATATAATTGGGAAGTGTGCCAAGTAAGGCTAACATTTCAGGTAATCCTGAAATCCCCATCATTTCCCTCGCTTGCTCTAATTGGGCCGGGTTTGTCGATAGTGTCGATAGTGCCTTAAGATATAAGGGAACGAATGCAATGATTCCAAGCAAGAGATAAATGAATAGTCCTTTAACACTTTTTTGCTTTGTCATAAGTAACCTCCTTGATTTCAGTATAAGATTCATATAAATATCAATATTTGTTTTATTTACTATAAGACTCTATTAAACAGTTCATTCTTGTTTCCCTCCTCCAAATTGTTTATTCACCCTTAATACGATTACGTTCGTCTAATCGTTCACTCACGAAAAAAAAATAAAAAAAAAATCTCAGGAATTTGATCCTGAGACCTTTCTTTTAAATATTTTTCTTGCAAAAACAAGATAGATAATAAGATATGCTGGAAATTGAATAAGGCCTAAAAAGCCCCATAGCCAAGCATTGTGTCCCCTCTTCCGTGCATCCCAAAACATCCATGAGCTCTGACAAATCAGAATGAATGCAATCACGACGCATAACCAAAGCGGTGTGCTACTTAGTTTGTTTGAGATCATTCATTCCTGACCTTCTTTCTAGTTTTGTTAAGAGCTAAGGGCAATAAGATAATCCCCACAAGCTGAAAATAAAGAAAAAGAATTGGCTGACGATAAACGACAGCAATCCCAACCGAAAGCACAAATACTGCAACAGAGATAAACGTGAGGAGGTCTTTCCATTGTTTTTTTCGTATTCTTTTTTTCTCTAATTCAACATATTGTTGAAACCATTGTAAGTTTGGAGTAGATACTGGATTCCATTGATCCAGTTTTTCTAAACCATCTATTAATTGCTTAACCGTTAATTCATCTTCATCATCCAACATAGAATTACTATTTTTAGAATCATACTCCTTCAAGTTCAGCCAACTCCTTTCGTACACTTTTTAGACCATTTGAAACTCGAGATTTTACTGTTCCTTCTGCAATACCCATCATTTTTCCAATTTCCTCATATGAATATCCGTAATAATGCTTTAACACGATTGACATACGTATTTCTTCATTAATTTGAGCAAGTACATCAAGTACATCAGTCCATTCTTCGTTCATAATGGCTGCATTCCATTTCATTTTTCGGAGCGCTTGTTCCTGCTCTAGCCAGTTTTTCTCCCGCTTCTTTCTACGCTGTTGATCGATAAAAAGGTTCGTTGCGATTGTGATGAGCCATGAGGAAAACTTGGATTCACCATTATACAGTTGGATTTTTTCAATACACTTCATCATCGTCTCTTGTGTTAAATCTTCTGCGATTTGTGGATGAAGGGTAACTTTCATTAAATACTTTACGAGGAACGAATAATTCTGTTGTAGCAGCTTCGAAAGAGCCAATGTATCTCCCTTTTTCGCCTTTCGAATTAAATCCTTTTCATCCATGAGATCTACTCCATACAATAATGATTTATATGTAATACGACTAACTGGGAAAATCGTTCATTTTCAAAATAAAGAATCACAACAAAAACGTTTAGCCACCTATTAGTATTTATTAAGTTTACTTGAAAGTTATTATTTGACCAAAAACCAAAGTATTGTTGCTCATGGGACTGTCACACAAAAATATTGACAGTCCCACAAAAACCCCCTTCGTATCAACGAAAGGGATAAAAAT
This sequence comes from Lysinibacillus sp. FW301-JW8, assembly GCF_058788755.1. Lineage (NCBI taxonomy): Bacteria > Bacillati > Bacillota > Bacilli > Caryophanales > Bacillaceae > Lysinibacillus > Lysinibacillus sp. FW301-JW8. Next base: position 32,073 of record NZ_JBYTBB010000017.1, on the reverse strand, counting down.
TATAATTATGTACATATACATTTATAGAGATACATCAAAGTCACACGCAGAAATGACCATTTGAACATCTTGTCGCTTCATTTAACTATTAATGATTCTCAGCTGTTTTCTTGCTCCAAAATCTTCTTTCCCTCTTTTTTTAGGATCCGCCTTCACCTTGTAACGAAAATGATCGGGGATAAATGGAAAGTTCTCCATCTGCTATTTTTCCATCTTTTTGTCATAATCCTTGGCATCAAAAAGCTGCAATAGATGACCGAAAGCCCATGTAATAACATAACCATTTCCTTCAAAGAAACCATCTTTTTTGCTTTTTATTTTTAAAGCATCTGCAATGTTCTTCGCAACGGACGGCTTTTCTGCTAAAATCAATCTAAGTCCCATTTATGGCTCAACCTCCCTTGTTTTTTTATGTTTGTGGTATCAGTCTTCTTTGGCTTTTTATTAAGTCAAACAAGTAAGCATCAAATAATAATAGCTCAAGTTATTTTAAATTGCATAAAATAGCTAGTTTATATGTTAACTGAAAAAGCATCCCGATTTTTAATAATAAAAAAGAGCATGTTTTTTCAATAAATTAAAAACATGCACTTAAAAAAGTTTTCTATATTAATTTAATGGCTAAAACGACTGTTTACGCTTATTATTATCTCTTATTGTATTGGATTCTGTTTGGAAGAAGCAATTATTTTTTTATTTTCAAAATCTCAAAAAGAGCTAAGGTATGTTCATCTGAATCTATTTCTTTATTATCACCTTTTCTAACGACAATTTCCTGAAATGATGGATTTAATTGTGACAAAAATTGTATACTTCTTCTCTCGATAGTTGTTTCTCTTTTATATACCAATGCACAATTTTAAAGATATTTTTCTGTTGAGAATAACTATTAATAGCATCAATTTTATTGTAAAGATTTTCGATATTCTTCATTTTCCCATCAATTAATAACCAATTTAATAATTCTTTTGATGATTTTAATCTATTGTGATTATATAAGTTTATAACTAATTCATCTGTAAATTTTTCTGAAACAGTATTAATATGAGTCTTCTTTCTACACCTCTTTTAATTTGATAGTGTTGCGGTCAACTTCACTATACCAAATTTCAAAGGGGTCTTTTCTTATGTTTAAAATCTGTCAAGAATCAAACTTAATTAGCCGAATCTTTAACTACAGCCTTGAATTAGAGCTTTTATTTAAGTGCGAAAGTTTGAGTTATTACAGCTCATCTGCAATCATTTTTGCCTTTTCCGCAAGCTCCCACTTTCTTTTAGGCATAGTTATTTTCCAAATTGGTTAATGTAGGCTTCCCGATAATTATAGGGAACAGCCTTTTCATCCACAATTCCATTTACAGTTCTGCCACCAAATCCGCCTCCATCTGCACTGTACTTCTGATTATCAAAAGTCGCAGGAAATTCAAACGAATGGATGACATCAAAATCGAGCATGCCTTTTAACTCATCACATTCTTCCTTTGTTATTTTTTTAAAACTGTCTACTAAAAATGAACAGTACATATCATAAACAATATCTGCATATTCTGCGGGCGACATTTTTTCATTAAAACCATTATAACTGCACGATATACTGATATCCTTCAGTTTACTCCCCCTCATCGCTGGACGGAACTTCTTGGTCTCTGTGTTGTATGCGGAATCATAAAAGAACTTATGACGTTTGTTTATCGGCCCCATAAACAAGGTTATCGCCATACTGTTTTTTTGCAAAATCCTTTTTTGCATCAACAGATTGCTTTCCAAAAAAGACCATATATATTCGCTAATTCTGTAGTCCACACGTGGTCTTCTAAACATGATTTCAGGTTTGCATATTTCATCGTCTTCATCTTCGTGACTCCAAAATCGGCTGATCATCATGGTTTTTGTATTTTCTTCACTGTTATCACTGATTTTCGTTAGTAAAAGCTCTCTGACATAGAGAGATACTTTTTGCAGCAGCATTCTAAAATCGTTTTCGTTAAACGTTATCAAAACACAAGTTTCAGATTCAGAATCGCTTTCAATGACTTCTTTAAAAGCAACTTTTTCTTGTTTAAGTTTATCAAGAATGTAATTGGTCCAACCGTATCCGTCAGAAATATACGGCATTTCCTCTAATTTGCGATTAAGTTTTTCATAACCACCAGTTGGCGAAAACTCTAGTGAATAACTCAATGTTTCATTTCCCTTATTTATAACGCTGGCTATATGTATCACAAATGGTTTATAGTCGAGACATTCCCACATACCCTCTTGCATATATTCGATAATATTGTTAGGGATTTTGACTTTTTCTAAATGTAATCTATCCAAATTTCTCGTTCCTCTCGTAGTAAGGATATGGTCGTTCAACAGAAGTATAATTGTTGTTTTTTGTACTTTCAGCTTCACTTTTGTCGAACTGTGTGTTCGTTTACACTGCTTTTCATCGCTTATTTTTTTTCGATGAAATTTCAAGTTTATATTGTCTAAATAACCAATGGTTTTTAATATCGTTCTTTCTGAGGATCGATTGCTTTGCTTTTGTTTAATAGATCCACCAATCTGGATATTTCACCTTACATCAGTTATTTTCTTCTCAAACTGTTCACTTTTCACTAAAACTTCATTCGTACTCTTTAAATTTTCCCCAAAAGGACTTTTACCACTGCACCCAACAATTGTTAACATAACGGTCATTATTACTAACGCGACATCCGTTCCTTGCTTCATCAGCTCCCTTCCCCACAGTTACAAATAACTCCATAACAATAGACGCATATAATAACCAGTATGTTGTGGTAACCTGTCCATTAGCTTAATGCACCATGGAGCAGCTGCCGGATCGCAATCTGCTCCATGGTGCATTGAACTAAAGTTCCCGTTACTTGAAGGCAGGATGGATATTTAAAAATATGGTTTTATCTTGTGAACCGTAATTTTTTTCATATTTTATCTTTCAAAAATAATCTACATTATCACGCCTGTGCAATTACTGTAAGAACGGCTTTCTGGTTGAGGTCGAAGTCATTGTAGTTAAACGGACATTTTATGAGCCAACACAATGGCATTAACAGCTGATACGGTATCCTTTGCTACCAGCTGTTCATCCAGTTTCAAATGAAGTTGTAAGGTAGAGACTGGTGGATTTTTAGAAGAAATTATGAGCTCAACCTCATGAGATGAAAGCACCTTCGCTTGCATGATTTGCAGCCACGGGATAAGATACGGTAATGATTTATCCTCCGAAGGGCCGGTTTCCATGCCATCTACCCCAATAGGTGAATGCCCATCGAAATACTCAATCCTAAGCACAGCATAAGAGGGGGTACTGTTCCTCTTCAAGGTCGTGGCCTCCTCCAGTCGTTGGCGGGAGTTTTTTTTAGGACCGATAATCACATTCCACAAAACGATAAACAGAGAGGGGATGAGGAAGCCGAGCACCGCCAACCAACCACTGGAGGTATTGACATAGACAATAAAAAAGATGGTTGCGGACAGTATCACAAGCAACCATATGTAGAGCTCCTGCCGCCATTTGGGTTGGCGCTTCCCAGATGCTGGAGGAATGGACTGTGCTGGCTGAATTTCTGGAGCTTGCTCCGGTTTAGCTATCGTACGTTCTCTCCATGGCAAATGCTCCCCATTCAGCATATAGAAGTTATCGGCTGCTCCCTGCCAGACCTTCTCCTGCGAGGGATGCGGCAACTGCCAGAGGGTAACGTATTCTTGAATGTCTTTCAGATAGAGGGCGGGATCGCCAGTGAACGAGAAATATTGCGAAAGCTCAAGATGAATAACGGCAGCAGAATACCGCTGTACATGGGTCGATAAGGTTTCCAGCCACTCATGTACAGGAGCGGCAAGCGAAGGGAAATGGGCCAGTGTGCCGGGTAAACTCAGGCGCAACTGCTCTGCAGCATCCACCCATGGAATCTGCCATTGGAATGCCTCGGAAAAGGATTCCCACTCAGGCAGATCCTCCACATCCGGTTGGTCCATATGGGGTTGAATCTTGCTCCATGCTTGCATAAGCTGCTCGCTATAGCGCTGGAACTGCTCTTGGCTGACCAGACAAAACCATACTGGAGCGAGAAAATTATTCGTCTCGAAAGCTGTATTCTCATAATCGATCGAATCTGTATCGGCATTTGTAACGCTCAGGAATGTCCGGTTTCCCATATAAGATCCTTTCCTCCTACCTTTGTTTCATTTAAGATTGAAGTTATTATGTACCCTGTTCTTTTATTCATTTCGAATCCATTGATAAGAGTTACTGGCCCTTCTTCACATTCTCCGTATAGAATTGGAAATTCACCAACATGTTCTTCATTTATTTCATCCCAATTACTCTTACCATTAATAGTACCAATAAGTTCTAGTGTTATTCCGTCCTTAGAAAATATTAGTGTCCCTGATACTTTTCTCTCAGGATTTTCTGGCAACCACCAGTGACCTGCATATTCGAATTCATCATAAATATCTGGTTTTTTTAGTCCCATAAGTACCTCCACTTAGTTTACTAAGATGCTTCTAGTTAGATCGGCCCCTCTGAGGTCGGCGTCTTGGAGGTCAGTAGCAATCAGGTATGCTCCTCTTAAGTTGGCACCTCAAAGATTTTCCCCCATAAGGTCGGCTCCCTGACGGTCAATCTTATTACTTTTTTGAATTCTTATGATGACGATGTGACTCGGTCCGCACAAGTTCGCTTGTTTTTAAAAGCAGAACGTTTACATCTGCCTGATGTGATGGAACGTCTAGTTTGATGAGTGAGCCACGTTCAACGTCAGGACTTCGGCCAAGTACCAGAGCATCTCATGTAGCTGTTTCACTACCGGGAACACATCGAAAATTTTTTACGCTGTTTCTGGATCTTTCCACCGGTCAGCGCTTTCCAAAGTGATTTGGGAAACTTTTTGACCTGCTCTGTTTGGGGAATTTATTGGGCAGCCCAATCTTTTAATTGTATGTTTTATTATTAAAGTATTTGATTACTCCTTCTTCTGATTGATATGATGTGTAATAGCGTTATATAAAAACTCGGCTAAGTCGTCGTTGCTAAACTGATTTATATAATTTTTAAAGCGATTATCAAATTTATACGTATTTGCAATACATGTTAACATTTCAGCGTCACAAACAATCGATTGTTCAAGATATCTTTTCCATTCGATGATTAATTGCTGTACTTCATCAGAAGAAGGAGATTTCTTTATATGGGATGCGATTTTTCTAAATACATTTTCCATGTTTTGTTCAAATTCGGAATATAAGTTTGCTTTATTGTTGGGTGAGAGTTTTTTTAGTCTTTCTTCAAATTCTTTGTGACTCTTTGTATCACCATAGAAAAATTTAGCTTCACGATCATATTGTTCTTGTAAGGATGGAATGGTTGAATCATTAAAAATGTTTAAGTTGTATATATCCTTTCCTGATACATACTGATCAACCGCAGTGATGATTTTCTCTAATCGTTTTTTTTTCAAAAATAAAGCTTGACTGTGATTTTTTAATACTTTTCGCTGTTCTTCATCCGAAAGTTTCAAAATATCCGTAATTTCATTTAAGGAAAAGTCCATTTCTTTTAAAAGTAAGATTATTTGAAGTTTCTCTAAACTATTCCTATCATAGAGCCGATAACCATTGTCTGTTAGGTAAATTGGTTTTAATAAATTTATCTTATCATAATAGTGTAAGGTTCTTTTTGTTATGCCTGTAATTTGAACGATATCTTTAACTGCTAATAATTGTTTCTTCATCCCAAAATCCTTTTGATTCTTCCAATATTAAATTGGCTGGAGTAATTGTAGCTTCAAAGATATTCTTTCCTGTTTTTTTCAAATAGTATTTTATTAAATAATATCCACATGCATAACCAGCACTATAAGGCATATTGGCGGGTGTAAAGTTTTGAAGTTTTGCTATCTCGTCACCATAAAGATAAGGTGTAATTTTATCAAATCCTTCCAGCTGTAATTTTTCTTTCAATACCGGTTTAATATGATTATTAAGCGTTTCAATGCTTGTTTTCGATACCCATGGGCCAAGTAGCTCCTCCCCAAAAATAGAAGTCGCAAAGTTTTCTGCTAACCCTTCACTAACAATTAATTCACCTAACGTAACTGCGAAATGGTCCCATTGAATAAATTGATAACGAACATTATGATTACATTCATGAGCTAAAGCAGCCTTCATCCGGGGCATTGTGTATTCATTTGGTACAAGTGTACAAATAATATAACCAGGAATACCCCCATCACCACTATATCCTTCACTTAACATCAATGGAGTGCTGTTTGGATTTCCTAATTGAATAGTGAATAAATAATCTGATACAGTGAGGTTTACACCGTGCTCTGTAAATAAGTAAAGGCTTTTCTTAACGGATTCTTCACACTCATTCCAAAAGGAGTCAGACGAAATTAAATCTAATTCCTTTGAAATTTTATTGGTAATTTGAGTAGGTGATATATTCATCATATTATTCAACGTAATAACGTCAAAACCATTGGGCTCTTCAGTTTTAAAAGGAATATGTTGTATTTCCCATTTCTTCATAAATGGGGCCAACATTTCTTGCCTGAATAATTCAATCTTTTCCTCTTGTGGGGCTTGTATCACTTTCCGATATACTTTATCTGAGCGTAATGCTTTTATTTTCATTTTTCCCAACTCCTTATTTAATATATTTACAACTATGCACTATGACGTTACGTTATAGTCAAGTAATTCAATTGAAAATATTTAAGGGAAAAATTAGGTGTTTTTCGAAACATTAAGACTTCCTCGCATCTTACCTCCCACTCCTTGTTCCACCTATTCTCATGCCCTCTCTATGTTTTGGATGATAAAAAGTTGTTCGGTTTTTTCTCCTGCAATCTCATAAAAAAACGAAGGATGACCAGGCATCTATCCGGATTTCCCTTCTATCTTGACCATACTTTTATCTTTAAAAATACACTATAAAAATATATCTTAGCCTATTTTTAGTTATTCAATATAATGACCCTTTAAGGGAATAACATAACTATTGTTTCCCACTGATCACTCTTAATAAGGTATAAGTCTTGTTCGACTTTTTTAAAAGTCAAACAAGTAAGCGTCAACATCATAATATGTGAAAATTGTTTGACACTTTATAATTAGCTAGAATTGAGTTTTGGCATATTCCATGCTCTCCAATTATTTCATACCCATTAAAAATTATATCAAATAGCGGATATTTTAAGGCTCTTCACCATAACTTGTGGTTGACTTCCGCTCCGCCAGTCAACTACTATTACAATTAAAAATGTCAACCACATCTTTTGGTGATGAACCTATTTTAAAAAATAAAACTCCCCAAATATGCATTATTATACAATATTTACTATTTTTTAAATACTATTTTCAAAGTATTAAAAGAACTCATTTTGAAAAAAATAATCAAAATGAGTTCTAACAAATATTTTTTAGTTTTTAAACACTGGTAATACTAAATTATGATTTGAGCTTAAAATCACGAAAAACTTTTTCAGGAGTAAAGTTATCATTTTCACTGTAAAACATACCATTTATTTTCTATCATTTTTATTTAAATAGTTTATTATAATCTTCATATTAAATCACGAGAAAACTATTTTATTAGTAGCGCTTCAAGCTTTATTAAACTTGCTACAAATCTTATTGGACCAATTTTAAATAAGAAAGCGCCAATTATTATTCGGCTGTTTTCACCATAAAGCAAACGAGCATACATGGTTCACTGCTATTATTAACACACCAGTGCTCTTCGCCAGCAGGTATTAGTGTTGCATCTCCAGCTTTTTCCACACTGTACTCACCATTACTGTATGTTTCAATTTCTCCACTGAAAATATAAGAATACTCATCTTCATCATGACGGCTCATGCCCACAGCTGGAACTCGTTCGCCAGGTGTTAGTGAAATAACACTCATGCTCACTTCTTGAAAATTCCCTTGCTTTGTAAAAAATTTCTTCATTTCATACATTGGCATACCAATGGGCTCGACTTGATTAATATTAATTTTTTCCATTACATTTACCACCTATTCTTTTTGAAGTTTTGGATCTAAGAAGTCTCGTAAACCATCCCCTACGAAGTTAGCACCAATAGAAATAGAGAAGATAGCTAACCCTGGGAAAGTAGATACCCACCAATTTTGAATAACCTTTGCCCCATCTGATACCATTGAACCCCACTCAGGTGTAGGCGGCTGTGTTCCAAGTCCAAGGAAGCTTAATCCAGAAAACATCAAGATTGCATTCCCTAGGTCAAGTGTTGCCATAACTAGTAAGGGACCAAAGCTATTCGGTAAAATTTCTAAAAATAGAACTCGAACATGTGAAGCACCCATCACACGAGAAGCAGTAACATACTCGCTTTCTTTTAAGGAGATCACCATTGAACGCATCAATCTTGCATAGTTTGGCCACCATATAATGGCCATTGCAATTACTGAGTTTATAATACTTGGACCAAGCGCTGCTGCAATTACCATCGCTAAAATAAGTGGTGGAAATGCCATAATAAGCTCTGAGAAACGCATCATTACTTCGTCTACTTTCCCGCCTTTATATCCTGCTATTCCCCCATAGAAAATACCAAAAGAAAAGGCAGTTATCACAGTAATTATACCTGCTGTTAGAGAAATTCTAGAACCATACATAACACGTGAGAATACATCACGTCCCAACTCATCAGTACCAAAGAAATGTGATAAGCTCGGTGGCTGGTATCGAATGGTTAAATCTTGTACAGTTGTACTGTGTGTAGCGATTAAAGGTGCACAAATGACAACGATAATCCAAAATGCACAAATGAATAATCCCAATTTAAAAAGAAATCCTTTTTGAGTGATAAAAGAGCTAAATTTTCTCATTATTTATACCTCACCCTCGGATCAATAATCCCATAAAGGATATCAATTAGTAGATTAATAACAACATAAATAAAAGCAATTAATAATGACACACCGCATATAGCTGGGAAATCAAGTGAAACGGCAGATAGGTAGGCATATTGTCCAATTCCTGGCCAAGCAAAAATATTCTCAACTAGCACCATTCCACCTAGTAAATTACAAAATCCTATTCCAGCTACTGTAATGACTGGTATCATTGCATTGGAAATCGCATGTTTAACGATAATTCCAGATTCCTTCAGACCTTTAGAACGAGCTGTGCGTATGTAATCCATTGACAACACTTCAAGCAAATTAGATCTTGTTTGACGAGCAATTAGTCCCATAGTAAAGAATCCTAATACCGTTCCTGGCAGAATCAAATGCATAGCCACATCACCGAATAATTGAAAATTCCCGTTAATAATTGAATCTAGAAGAAGTAATCCTGTTCCTTCCTCAGGAGTTGTTGCTCGTGCATCAATTCGTCCTGGTCCAGGCGTAATGCCTAGAACTGAAGAAAAAATGTTAAGCATGATTAAAGCAAACCAAAAGCTTGGTATAGATACCCCACTAATAGAAACAGTACGAATGATATGATCAATAGCCTTATTTCTGAAAATAGCAGAGATTGCCCCAAATAGAATACCTAATACTAAGGCAATCACCATCGCCACTATCGATAATTCCAATGTTGCTGGGAAGAACTGCATTAAATCATCAAACACAGGTCTGCCTGTTCGTATTGATGTACCCAAATCACCCGTCAATAAGTGTTGGAAGTACAGAAGTAATTGACTAAAAAGCGACTGATCTAGTCCCCACTTCTCTTTAAAAGCAGCAACAATTTCAGGATTATTCATTGCACTTTGGCTCAAATTCGCAGCAACCGGATCACTCGGCACTAAATGCGAAAGAATAAAAACGAAAAGTGCCACACCAAATAATAAGAAAAGCAGAAACAATAGACGCCTAGCAATAAATCTAAGCAATTCGGATCACACTCCCAACTAAAATACAACTTTCTAATCAATTTCGCCTTGGCGTAATTGCGTCCGGATTTTGAATTGTGCCCGCACAATTCATTCCTTTGAAAATCCGTGACATCCGCCGGAGGCTTTATCTTCATTCAGTAGGTTTTTGGACACCCTCTGAAAGAGTAATCAAAATCACATTCATCTCACCACCTATAGAGGTGGGAGTCTTCCGCTGAATGAAGGTAATCTAGGTAAGTAGCTACCGTATGTAGTTACCTACCTACGAGTAGCTACTTAATTGTAAAAAATTATTTTGAAAGCTTTAATTCATTTAATCGTAATTTATAAAGGTCGTTGTAAGTAACACCTTCAAGGTTCGCACCTACAGCAAATGATTTAGGGTGCTGTACTAAGAATGCATATGGACTATTTTCAGCAACTATTTCCTGCATTTTCTCAGAAATTTCTGCACGTTTTGTAACATCAATTTCCACTTTCGCTTGTTCAGCTAAACTTACTAATTCTGCATTTGCTGAAGACTCCCAGTTTGCACGTTTTCCTACTATATCACCTGGAATAAATGCTAATTGGTTGCTTAGATCGTAGTAGTCAGGTGACCAGTGCATCACTAGGAATGGTGTTTTCCCGTTTCGATAGTCTTCGATAACAACCCCAACATCTCCAGTTTGAATTTCTACATTAATATTAATTTTCGCAAGATCTTCTTTTACTTTTTCAGCAATTGTTACCCATGAAAGTCCTTCTGAATCGTAATTAGCAGCTGTTAGAGGTACTGTAAAGCCTTTTTCATACCCTGCTTGCTTCATCAATTCCTTTGCTTTATCTAAGTTTTGATAATTATCTGGTCTAGATTTTGCACCAACAAAACCATCTTGAACAAATGACATTGGTAATAATGAGCCATCGCCTGCTAATAGCTGGAAGCCTTTATAGTCAAGTGCGTAACGAACAGCTTGCTGAACAAGTGGGTCCGCCATTTCTTTTCCTATTTCAGTACTATTATTCATTAATAAGAATGAAATTGTTGAAGTTGGTGAAGATACTACCTTGGCATTTCCACCCTCTTTGATGCTTTTCACTTGGTCAGGTCCAACGCTTAATGCTACGTCAATTTCACCTTTTTCAAGTGCTTTAATTTGTGTATTTGGATCCGGGATTTCTTTGATGATAATCTTACTCGCATTCACAGTACCTGTATAATTCGGATTCTTTTCAAGAACCATCTCTGTATTTGGAGTCCACTTCGTTAATACATATGGACCACTGCCTGCTGATGCCCCATCTAGATAAGTAGTGGCTGCATCTGTTGAACTTGCATCAGCTGCATCTGAACCACCTTGTTCCTTCACAACTTTGCTATCTACAACTGCAAAGGCATTACTTGTAAGTTTTGAAAGGAATGATGCATCCTTTTCCTTAAGATTGACAACAACAGTCTTGTCATCTGGCGCTTCCACGCTAGCAACTCCTTCTGCAAGTGCAGAGGCATTATCTTTTAAATTTATTGTACGATTAAAACTAAATACTACATCCTCTGCAGTTACAGCATTACCGCTCGAAAATTTACGACCCTCATCTAGCTTAAATGTATACACAAGTCCAGATTCGTCTACCGTATATTCCTTTGCAAGTGCTGGCTTTGGCGTAAGATCTGATCCTTCCAATGTATATAAATTCTCATATGTTGCATAGAAATAGAAATTCCCAAACACTTCATAAGCACGAGCTGGATCTAATGTTTTCCAGTCGGAAGCAACCCCAATAACGATTGTATCCGTGTTAGATGTGCCTCCAGATTCATTTGTTTTTTCTTCTTTATTGCTACAGGCGATAAGTGATAGAGCCAATACCAATAGGATTGAAAGTAAAGAAATTTTTTTCATCATCCAAATTCCCCTTTTATAATAAATTTATAGTTTACTTTGTATGCAAATGACATGCTGCAAAGTGCTTACTATCAGTTTGAATAAAGTCAGGCTCCTGTGTTTTACAAATATCCATCGCTACAGGGCATCTTGTATGGAACCGACATCCGGCAGGCGGATTAGATGGACTTGGAACATCCCCTTTAAGAATAATTTTCTCTCGATGTTCATCGCTAATATCTGGAACAGAGGAAAGGAGCGACTTTGTGTAAGGATGTTTCGTTTTATCATATAGTTGATCACGAGTAGACAATTCAACAATTTTACCTAAATACATTACTGCGACTCGGTCACTAATATGGTGTACAACGCTGAGATCATGCGAGATAAATAGATAAGTAAGGTTCAATTGTTTTTGTAAGTCCTCTAGTAAGTTAATGACCTGTGCTTGAATTGACACATCTAAAGCTGAGACAGGTTCGTCACACACGATAAGCTCTGGATCTAGTGCCAATGCTCTAGCAATTCCAACCCTTTGTTTCTGACCTCCTGACATTTCATGAGGAAATCTATCGAGGAAACGATTTGCTAGACCAACCATATCCATTAGTTCTTTAATTTTTGCTTCACCATTTTGTATTTTATGAATTTTGAATGGTTCTAATAAAATTTGCTTAATGGTTCTACGTGGATTTAAGCAAGCAGATGGATCTTGAAAAATCAGTTGTGCCTTTTTGGCAAAGTTTTTCTGTTTTGATTTTGAGAACTTTGTAATATCCTCGCCATTAAATAAAATTTCAGATCCTTGGTCAGGCGCATATAGACCAAGTAATGTCCTGCCTAATGTACTTTTACCACATCCACTTTCACCGACAAGACTAAAAGTTTCACCCTTTTTTATCGTAAAAGAAACATCGTCTACTGCTCTAAGCAAGCCTTTTTTCCCATCTGGGCTTTTAATATGAAAGGTCTTTTTTAAGTGTGAAACCTCTAAAATGTTTTCTGTGCCATTGCTGTTCGATACTGTAGCTATATTATTGGAATTATTTTGAACCATTCACATCACCACCCTTTTCAGATCCGTCATAAATAAAGCATTTTACTTCACGACCATCTTCTAGTTTAAATAATGGTGGGGCTTCCAATTTGCATTTCTCTGTTGCATATTTACAACGAGGATGAAAACTGCAACCTTTTGGCATATTCAGTGCATCAGGGACACTACCTTCAATCGCTTCAAGTCTTTCCACTTTACTAGAAATTTTAGGTATAGCATTAAGCAATCCTTTTGTATATGGATGAAGAGGATCGGCAAAAACTAACTCAGTTGGACTTTTTTCAACAATTTGTCCAGTGTACATGACTACTACTTTCTCACACATTTCTTTCACGACACCCAAATCATGGGTGATCATAATAATACTCATATTCCTCTTTTTCTTCAGACTGTTCATTAAATCTAGAATTTGAGCTTGAATAGTAACATCTAATGCAGTAGTAGGCTCATCGGCAATTAATAGTTTGGTATTACAAGCTAAAGCGATGGCAATCATAATTCTTTGTCGCATACCACCAGACATTTGGTGTGGATATTCATGAAACCGCTGCTCAGGAGAAGGGATTCCTACCATTCTTAGTAATTCAATTGCTTGGTTTTTTGCCTCTTGTTTACTTACATCTTTTTGGTGAATCAAGATTGGTTCCATAATTTGCTTACCACAAGTATGTAAAGGATTAAGTGAGGTCATTGGCTCTTGAAATATCATTGATATAGAATTTCCTCTAATCTTCCGCATTTCATGAGATGAGAGTTTTAACAAATCTAAACCATCAAAATCAATATTTCCAGTGATTTCAGTATTAGCATTTTGTAAAAGTCCCATTATAGTAAGGGAGGTAACACTTTTGCCACTACCACTTTCACCAACGATTCCTAATGAACTTCCTTGGTCTAGTTCAAAGCTTAAATTATCTACTGCTTTGACAACACCTTGGCGTGACTTGAATTTAATCGTCAAATCCTCCACTTTTAGTAATGTCATCAGTTTCACCTCTTTCAAAAGTATTGTTAAAAATAATTGCTAGAATAGTACTACAGAAATAAATAGATTTATAATTCAGAAAATTAAATATACCAATCTTTAGCACGCAATTTGGCTTGAGGAACATTCAATTAATTATTGCTCGATTGTCGAAAGATCAAGTAATGGTGCATAAGATCTTTAATGAATGAATTCGTTTTGAAATTCTAATATTCCTCAAGTAAATAAAACTTAAAACAACTAGATAAATTTCCCTTTTATTTATTTAACTAAAAATAACTGGAGTGATTACGGAAAGTAATACAGTTTCCTGATTTAAGGGATTTTCCCATATATGAGTGAGATTTGAAGGGAAATGTATTGCTTCCCCTTCACGCAAATAATATTCTGTCTGGTCAATAGTGAATAATACTGCCCCTTTTAGAACGTAATAAAACTCTTCACCTGGATGTTTAAATGGTTCGTTTTCTTTTTGAAGAGGCTTTATTGTTACGAGAAATGGCTCTATTTTTCTATCTGGAAAGTTATTGCTTAACCTAACATAAGTAGAATCAGAGCTTTCTATTTTAAAAGGTTTTTGATTTTGCTTTTTCACTGCGTAATTTAGATCTTCCGTCTCCTCGAAGAAATGAATCATCTTCACACCAAACGCGTCAGCAATTTTTTTTAATGAAGTGATAGCTAAAGATGACGTTCCTCTCTCAATTTGGGATAAAAAGCTGACAGATAATTCGGTCTTTTCACTCAATTCCTTCAAAGTCATACCTTGTTCAAACCTTAATTGCTTTATCTTTTGAAAAATTTCTTCCATAACTGAATTCCTTTCTCTTAACAGAAGAATAATTACTGTATAACCGTAATTTATTACAATCTTATCATAATTTTTATAAATGTAAATTAAATTTTAAAATATTCTTTATATTCTTACTATAATATTTTTTTAAGATATCTTTGTAATATAGCAGTAATACGATAAAAAATTTGTTGATTTTAGATAGATAATAATCGTTTAGAGGCACCGAGAATGCTGACTATTAAAGAAAAAATCTAAATTTTAAATGGATGAGTGGTAATAAAGGATGGATGTATTGGTTTATAATCTATTCGAAAGAGTAGGCTGTCAGAAATTATAGTGAAAACAGAAAGTAGAAAAGAGCAAATTTAATAAATAATGTACTTTTCGGTCATTGGAAGGAGTTATAGCCCTATTTTATAGCGGGTGGGTTTTAATGAAGCTGTAAAATGGTGCATGTTAAACGAAAAAAATTAGATAAGCTGCACTATGTGAACAGATTAAATATGAACTTGTAAACGAAGACTACTAACTTAAGGATCTTGTAAACACTAATACAGGAGAATTAAAATTGCAAATGGTGAATTTTTATGAAAACGGGACTCAACTACCAAGACCATATTTTACGAAAAAAAAAGAATCTATTTGATAAAAATAGATTCTTTCATAGTGAGGTATTGTTCAATTTTCATAAAGTTCAACTACTTTCTTCTGATTGAACTTCAACAAATGCGCTCTTCAACATTTTCTTATCTATTGTATTGATTTCCTAGCAGATGCTTTTGGCACAATAAAGTATACGACTGTAATATTTTATCCCCTACTATGAGTTGGTCGTCTATTATAAGTATCGTAGCCATAGGAATGGGTTTGTTCTCCTTCATCTACCTTAATTCGAATGGACATTCCATCTCCAATATTGGTATTGATAGAAAACTTGCCATTAAAGGCCCGTACCCTCTCTTGCATCCCCCTGATTCCCATTGAATCCGCAAGAATGATTTCATCCATTTTACATCCTACACCATCGTCAGAATAATTGATTTCAAAGCCACCATCTGTTTCTAAGAGATAAATTTCTACAATGTTGGCATGTGAATGCTTCAACGCATTGTTTATTAACTCTTGAAAAATCCGATAAATCATCAAGTTTAAACGCTCATCCTCTAAATAAAGACGATCAATGGTGTAAATCAAAACAAATTCAGCACATTTATGAACTTTTTGAATAAGTTTCTCAAGCGCTGCATTTAATCCTAATGTATCTAATAGTGGAGGTTTTAAATTTTCACAATAACCTCTTAAATCAGTCAACGATGCAATCATATGGTCATGTACTTTAGATAGGTTCGTTTGTACATTTGTTGTTTTCTTTGCATGAATCACTTCATGCATTTCTCTAGCAATATGGAGCTGCTCTTGTAAAATCGTATCATGAAGCTCTTGCGCTAATAGATATTTTTCTTGTTCAAATCGTAGCCAAAGTAGCTTATTGAGCCACGGCAACTGATTATTATCTGCTTCTTTCATCTGCTTTAATTGTTCTAAAAGATCTTCCACCATTTTAGTATTTTCTATAAAATTATTTAAATATAAAAGCAATAATTCTAGCCATAATAATTCCTCATCCTTTAGATAGATAGATTTATTATGATCTACGACTAGTATCCTTTTATAATTTATATCTTGGTGAATAAAAGCAATATAAAAATGCTCAGTTTTCTTTATATCCCCTAAACGTAGTTCTTCTAGTAACACTTCATCCATTTGATTTTGTGTATATACTTTTGATTTGCTTAAAAAAGTAACTTGTTGTGTTTGTAAATCATAAGTTAGTACGTCTATATGATTAATCTCAAGATGTAAAGCAACTTCGTGAACAAATTTCTCCAATAAGTCTTCAATCTTTACGACTCTTCCAATACTATCAATGGTCGTATACATTCTATGAATATAATCCCCTTTTGTTGAAAAAAGGATTTTTCGCTTATGATAATCTATTTTTTCTTTAATATAGAAAAGTGCTATTAAAGAGAAGAAGGAAAAAAGGAAAATTTCTGTCATTCCTGAAATAGATAAATCAGTTATCAAGTAGAGACCTATTAATAGCCACACTGTAAAAGCAAATGAAAAATTAAAATAATGACGTAAGCGAGTTATATAGTACTCCATATCAAATATGCGTTCCGTGAGCTGTGTACATATGAAGCTGTATGGTATAAGCAACAAAAATAAGGAGCATATTTCGGCAGAGAGTATATATTTATGAATAATAATTTGCGGTAAAGCAAACAAAAAAAGGAATGGTAAGAAAGGGCTAATAATACTTAATAAAAAAATTTTCAATTGAGGGGTTTTATATTTTAAATAGCCTATCCCTAAAATACCAAAAATTATTATTAATAAAATAAAAAATAACCACAGGGTAAAAATAGAGAGTAAAGTATTTGTAAATGGGTAGATGATACTGAAAATACTAAAAGAAGAAACTATAATTAAAGGAAATATATATATTATTTTAATGTTGTAGATAAATAACCATTTTAAATTCAAAAATAAAAAATAATTTCTTAAAAAGTGAATCAAAAGAACAAGACAAAGTATCATACTACTTCGATTCACAACTGTCCCAACATTATCTAACATTCCTGATGCACCAATACTAACATAAGCCAATGATACGGTAAGAATAAACAGAATAAGTAAATTTATTAAACTCGAATTCTTTTGTTTTTTATATAAGTAGAGAGAAACAATTAAACTTAATAAAAAATAACATGCTGGTAAAAAAAATATATACAAAAATTGTTCAGGAATGTCAGATGGTTCTAGTTGTAAATGAATTAACTGTCCATCTTCTTGGTTCACAAACTTTAACTCTTTAGCCGCTCTAATTACAGGATCATATTTAATAATATTTAGTTCATTAATATTGTTACCATCAATTTCTAAAATAATATCCCCTGCTGAAATCCTTTGCTTATTTGCCCATTCCTTATAAAATGGCTCAATTATTAACCATTGTCCATTCTCTTCTTTCAGTTTAATTCCCAAATAAGGCGTGCTATAAGTAACATATATCAAATAACTTCCTAATATAAGATAAGTACTTATAGCAAGCCAAAGCCAATTACTTTTCAAAAAGTTTAGTGCCAAAAGCCCGTTTCTAAACATGTCTCTTCATCATCAAAGGATGTTATGATTGCCTTCTGCTCAAGTTCTGTAACACCAACTAGAGAAGCCTTATTTTCTTTTAACAATGTAAGTAGTGACGGGTTTTTTTCCAAATATTGAATCATGTTAATCATAAAATCTCCTCATTTCATTAGTTTTTATAGTTACATTTTTCGGCATATTCAATTGTATTTCAATCTCTATTAATAGTATTTTACCATTCAATTTTTATAAGGGATTAATAACCATAAATGCAACTATACTTACATTATACTTTTATTATCCAATTTATCAACATTATTTTCTAATAATTGCTAAAATTCAATATATCGAGAGCTGATTTTGCTAAAAACAGGCTTTATCTTCTTCATTTTTTGACAATTTAATTTTAGATGTCGATATTGTAGTCTTAGAATATTTATTAAATCAATAAACCTTGATAAAAGCGCTCAAAACACGCTCTTAATAGAATTCGTGGAAGATCTTTTTAAAATATCCTTCTATTTCAACATTGATTTGTATTTTCAAAAGGATAATCAAAAATTCAAAATCTATGTTCTCAATATACCCCAAACAATATTTTATCCTTCCCATAAACTTGCTCAGTTTCAATTTTCTCAATGACCTTTTAAAGCTCATCTTTTATCTTAATAGTGCGAGTAACTCTTCTAATCCCCCTTATCTATTGTTAATAAAAAATCGGTTGTCAGCACAATTGAATCATGCGTCTTAGGGTTGGTATGATGTTTAATACCTACTTCATCTGCAATGACAATTGTTTCTTCAAACGGCAATAAAGGAAATTGTTCTCAAATATCAACAAAAAAATAGCAGTATTCAGTTAAATATAGTGGTATGGTTCCAAATCATATAAGAATTCATGCTACCTATATGTGTGTTCCTTCTCAATGATGAAACATCTTGAATGATTTCTTGTCTACTTTGACTTTTCTTGCTCCAGATGCCTATTACAAGTGCTAAAAATAGCAGTTAGCTTGAAATAATCCTCAGGCATAAAATGATTTGAATATACATTTTAAAATCATCAGCGAAGGTTTTTCAAATACTACATACTCTTTTTTGGACTCTTAATGATATTGGAATAACACCACAATGGGAGCACCTTTTTCGCTTTCCCAAAGCTCAGCAAAAAAGCAGTATCCATTAGGAAAATCATTCAAATACGCTTCCTCATCAAGGCAGATATTATATTTATACTTTGAATACCATTCAGACTTAACATCATTAATCGATACTTGCTCTAACTTGCTTTTCTTTTCTGTTTGATAGTTACAGATAAAAATATCTTCTACTATGCTATTAAAAATCATTTCTCCAATCTCCTGTAACGTAGGAGTACTTGGATAAAGTTTACTTGAAACTAATGCTTCATCGTTATAAATCTGATTTTTGTATTTGTCTATGAAATAGCCTTTTTTTCTCACAATACTCAACCCTTTTTGTTATACTTTCGTTCTAAATATGAAATTCAGATAGAATTAATTTCACTTTATCACTTTTTTCATAATAGGAAGTTTACGATAATCAGTAAAATTTGTCCAAATGAAGAGCATGTTTATTTACAACAATGCACCCCTCATTTTCTTGGAACTTATACCGATACCCTCATAATATTTAAGAAAATCTAGTTCCTACTCCTAATAACGTAAAACAAGCTTTGAATAATGATGAGAGAGAGTCAATGTGAAAAACAGAGGAATGCGAATGGATAATGAGGAAAGGACCCTATTCATTGAGTGAAGCAAAAGTATTATAATCCACTGCCAAAAACAGAGCGTTATTCTGCTAGCTAGACACTTGATCCAATCCAGTTTGAAGAAGCTGAGCGTCTTAGAGATTTTGTGAAAGCAAAAGATCCTTCATGTAATTGGAGTAAATCTGTCAAAGCTGGAATTTCTGCAGAAGCTAAGTTCAAAAACTTAGATATTAAAGTATAATCATAATGTAGTTGGACTTAAATAATTGCCTCTACCTCTTCAGCAAAAAGGTTCTTATATTTAAATTTCATAAAGAAAAGGAGATTACGCAATGAGCTATGACTTAATGGTATTTGACACGGAGCAAGCACCTAGCAATAAGGAAGCTTTTTTAAAATGGTATGATGAACAGACAAAATGGACAGAGCCACATGATTATCAAACAGTGACATTTACAACTACAGCATTACAAAAATGGTATGATGACATGACTCAGCAATTTCCCGATATGAATTTGGCAGATGAGGAATTACTGGATGAAGATGAGGACGATGAGCTTGAGAGTCGTTTTACTGAATATAGTATTGGCTATGCTATTATTTATACTGCTTTTGCTTGGTCAGTAGCAGATGAAGCCTTCAACGTTATGAAAGAACTTGCACAAAAGCATGGGGTCGGCTTTTTTAATGTCAGTGGTGATGGCGAAATTATTAGGTAATAAGACCTGGTAGGAAGTTAACATAAAAAGGAATGCTCCACGCATTCCCTCTCCTTTTGTAAACCATTATCTAGCCAAAACTGTTAAAGCTTATTAATCAAATATCGACAGCATTGCTAGCCAAATTGGTAGGTGCATACCGCATGAGGGACATTTTGTGTCACCAGCCAAATATGGCAAATCGCGGGTCAGTCCATGTTCGCCAATCGCCGTCACTTGATCTGCCAACACCACTTGATCCGCATCCGAAAATTTAGACACAGGTATAACTATATGAGCCTCTTGTTCCTCTTCGAACACAGGGTCTTGTGCAAATGCCTGTATGCACTCACCCTCTCCATTCGGCCATAAATATACATCCTGTTTGCACTCTTGACACACTGCAATGTACTCATCCCCCGACACAAACGTCAACAGCATATTTGCCACCTTGTACGATTCCCGAAAAGCTGCATCGGCGGCAAGAATATAACGCTTCTCCACATCATCAACTGGAGAACGGGCAGCATGAATACGCACCTCTTCTCCTAATGACGCTACATCACGTATTGCCTCTATATATCCACTGTAAATGTCCTCACAGATTGATGCACCCACATCCTCAGCGAGCTCCACCCAAGCTGCAGGATATGGCGCAGAGTCGTTCTTGTCACGGCTCGCTTCGATGATACCGCATGTAATAAACAGCTCTCGCTGCACTTTCGGATCTTTCGTTGAACGAGCAATCTGGGCTAAATAAGGAACAACCGCATATGTGACTGTATAAATCGTATTTTGATGAAACAAGTATTCCTGAAAGAGCTCATCAGCCGTTTCTTGGTCATACTCCTGCATCAACTGCTTTAGCAGCGTCGGCACGTTCTCACCAGAGCCATATGGTCCCATCAGCTTCCCCCATGTATCACTAGTCCATTCAAGCAATGCAAACTCCTCCTTTTTTCCCTTCCTAATTACCTGCCTCCAAAATCTTTGAATCAATTAACATCTTGATGATCTGTCCCATCTCCTCACGAATGGCTAGATATTCCCTGTAGCTATTATTTAGGAATCCCTTTGTTATGATCTGACCTCAAAAATTTGTACTTTTATAAGAATCCATTCGATATTCAACGGGACATTTTCTGTTGAGTTTTTTCGATTTAAATAAATAATACAACCCACAAATGCTAATTTAAATTCTTTATAGCCTTTTCATATTATCTGAAAATTATATCAAAAAAAGCATATATTAGAAAATAAACTCCTAACATATTAAAATTTTTTTCTTTAATGAATTAGGGTAGAATCTATATCCACTCTAGTTAAAACCTAATTTTTCATCGCATGTCTATAGGAAGGACGAAGTTGGAATGAAGATTATCTCCTCATTTTGGAAGAGCAATCTTTTTCACATCTGGATTTTTATTGACATAATCGTTTTTCAACAATATGAAAAGGCAATAAGAAATCCATTCTCAAATGCCTTTTACAATTGCCAAATATGTATTTAACATTTCAGTTGGAGCCATAATTGCTCCAAAAAAGTCTAACTTGGTTCACTATAAAAAATCAGTAATCCTATTTGATAAAAGTATTGTCCTCTTTATTGCATACATGAATTACTCCAGTTCTACTGACATGTACAAGCACATCTTTTATTTCTTTTTCTAAAACCTGTTCAATTGCATATCTAATTTCCCATTCCTTAACTTGACCATTAGCATTAGAAATACTTGCATGACTAGCCTTCTTATCTTCAATGTGTACAATTATTGTTCCTTTGCGTTCGTAGACTTTTACAACGCTTCCAATAAAATCAGCTGCAACTTTTTCTACGTCAACTACCCCTTCATTTGTTATATCTCGAAATGTTCTATTTGAAAACTGATAGATTATAGCCATTTTATCCCTCCCCCCCGCCGAAAAACGTTTATTCGTTACAACTAAAATGTTCAGACTCTATTAAATGCTTGGAAATACATAGCCAAATTGCTATATTAAATAATCTGGGATGTATAGTTCTTGTTAAAAATCTAAAAAATGATTCTTATAGAAACAAAAAAATTAGACTCAAATCTCACATCATTTGAGTCCAATCTTTTTTGCGCAATGAATAACATTTGTCATGTTACATTACTAAAATAACATACCGTTCTGAACAATTTCTAAACAAATTTGCTGATAATACAGTAAGAAAAAAAGTGACTCATTTGAAATGTAAACAAACCAATTTTAAAAATTAAATAAAATATTTATATTCACCGTTAGCCATCCATGTCGCATAAAATCATCGCTACACCACAGAAAATGAAAGATTATTACGTTCTTTCATGGGAGTAAAAGAACAGCTTTCTGCAAACTGGACACTCACCCTGATAGAGTTGAGGCATATCATTTCCTAGACTCAATCCATTTTAGCTATGACAATAAAACAAAAACTAGAAAATATTATTGTAAGCTAGCAAAAATCAGTATAAAAATGATAAAATAATCTAATAAAGGGGGATGCAAATATGAGGAAATTAAGCAAAAGGAATATATTGTGGATTGTGCCAATTGGGATTTTAGGGGTATTTTGGTACTTTTATGGTCCACAAAAGGACATTACAGATAATGAATATATTACATACGTTAAAAACTATTCATTTGAAAACAGTCAAAAATCGTTAGAATCTGGATTGGCAAATGCTTGTAAAAATCCATATTGGGTATATTTTGAAACACAAAAAGGACAGAATGTTGTAGAGTTTAAAGGAGATTGTCCAATCAGTAATAAGGAAAAGAAAGTGAATATTCAATTTTTAGTGGATAATGATATGACAAAGGTATGGTACGGAGCTATGCTGGTTGATAATAAAATGCAGGATGAAAAGGATCGAGACAACTACCTTCTCACTCTAGCTGGTGATTAATAGTGAAAGCTCTCGTTTATATGCAAAACGAGAGCTTATTTAGTTCTATCAATTTCGCCCCCATTGAAAAGGAGCCAAAAACGCATTCAGAATCTTCTACTGAATGAAGATAGAGACAATCAAAGATAGTAGAAAATCGTAGAATCAACAAAATAACAGATTTAAACATCCTCTTGATAGATACTATAACCTAAAAATACTATTCTTTATTTCACTGCTTTCCAAATGGTCCATCTATCCTCTTCAACTATCGCACTGTCAGTGTCCAATGACTGATCTATATATTGCACTAATTCCTGCAACTCATCCTCTTCTAGCTCATGTAAAATACTTCTCCCTGTTCTAAGCCTAATATCTTGGAGTAATTGTGCTTTGTACTCATAAACTTTTCTCGTTTCCCATAGTTTTATTTCCTGTATCTCCTTAAATCCAATTTCCTTTAGTGTTTCCATTATTTTTTCACTACTATATCTACGCGTTATTTCATGCTCCCTTAATTTAGGGAAATACTCAAAGAAATATCCTCGTATATGACGTGCATCACCTTTTAAAAGACAGTCTTCTGGTGTACGGTCCTGGATAATATAGATACCATCGTCCTCTAGTATTCGATACGCCTCTTGAAAACAAGCTTTTAAATCTTGGATATGATGAATTAAAGCTCGTTCGAGAATTACCTGAAAGCTGTTGTTGTCTAAGCCTGTATCCAGTGCATTTCCCTGCTTAAATGTAATATGATGATAATCCTTACAATTTTCCCTTGCACCCACCAACATTGCCTTAGAAAAATCTACACCGATGACAGAAGCTGCACCCAATTCTACTAATGCCTTCGAATAAATTCCTCCGCCACACCCAATATCAGCAGCTCTAGAAATATTCATTAGCGGAACAAGTTTTTTAATGGTTTCCATCCATGAGATATCAGCATGCCGAGTTGTATACGCTGTTTGATTGTTCATATTGTGAAAATCAATGCCCATCTTTATCACTCTTTTCAAAATTTATATGGATAATCTTGTTCCCTTTATTGTAAACTTGTTCATAACATAATAAAAATTAATGTTAATTATCATTTTTAATAAGTTAATCTTATCAAGCGAGATGATTTACTTAAACTGCTACTATTTACGCAATAAAAAACCCATGCAATTCAAAAATATTTTGCATGAGTTGATTTTGTTACGATCAAAGTATAACCGAATCTACAGACTGAATGATGTAACGTTCTAATATTCTAATTTCTTTATTTAGCTTCACAATGGCATCCTCTATTTGCTCAAAACGTTCCCTATAACGATTGCTTCCATTTTTCGACTGCATCTTTTCTCTTAACGATGCCTGACCTAAGTATAGCCCTTCTAGCAAATCTAACTTTTGAAAATAAGTTGTACTGTATTGTAATTCCATCGGTATAAAGCCCCTTACCTGTTCCTATTTTTTCTTTCCTAAAACCTAGCTTCTTATTAGCACTATAACCGAAAAATGAATCTACAAAACTACAACAATATTACTAATTAATAGCCAATAAATGGTGTTAACTAAAATAATGAGCTTCATTCTTTAAGATCGAATAAGCAAATGTATCGTATGCCTTACCATTTTGGTACATATAATCCCTAAGAATTCCTTCCTGTTGAAACCCTATTTTCGTAAGCAATTGATTAGAGGCCTTATTTTCAATAAAAACAACAGCACCTATTCTCGTTAGCCCCATGTCTTTAAAGCCATAAGAAATTACCTTAGTAACCGCTTCTAATGTATACCCCCTTCGCCAATAATCTGGATGAATTTCATAGCCAATTTCTGCTCGTTTATGTGTTGGTGACCAAACATTGAAGCCAACAGTTCCGATGATTTCCTTCGTTTCTTTTCTTTCTATGCCCCAACGTATCCCTCTTTTTTCAGTGAAATTTTTTGAAAAAAGCATTATTAATTTTTCGGCTTGCTTAAAATCTGTAAAAGGCTCCTGCCCATAATACCGTATCACTTCCTCATGAGAAAAACAGTGAAAAATACTTTTAGCATCTTCTTGTGTCAGCTCTCGTAAAATAAGTCTTTCTGTCTCTAAATTGGGAAACATATAATCCCTCCTTTTATCTCTACAGTACCATCTTCTTTAATTTGATAACTATAGTAACAATTGCTATATAAATAAAGTTAAATTATACTATATAAGACTATGCACTCCTACTTCAAGCATATTAAGGTGATAACTACATGACATCCTATGAACGTATACTAATAATGGTCCCGCCTTTTCCCTAGCTACTCTATCTACTCTTTATTTAAAAAGTAGATTTTGCTTGTAGGAGGGCAATAAGTTGAAAAAACATGCAGCACCATCTTTACTTTTAATGATTGTACTTGTGGCATTTCCACAGATTAGTGAGACAATCTATTCTCCATCTCTTCCTGATATTTCGCACGCATTGAATACTACAAATAGTGCCGTACAGCTCACTTTAAGTATTTATTTTATTGGATTTGCAATAGGTGTGTTTTGTTGGGGATGGCTATCTGATTTTATTGGACGTAGACCGGCAATGTTAGGCGGTTTAATTTTTTATGGAATTGGCTGTATTATGTGTTTTTACGCAGAGACGATAGCTTTTCTATTGGTTAGTCGATTTATTCAAGCTTTTGGAGCAGCAACCGGCTCCATTATTACGCAAACAATTTTACGAGAAAGTGTTTCTGACAATAGAAGACATGCGATGTTTGCACAAATTTCTGCCGTCATTGCCTTTACCCCTGCAGTGGGACCACTCATTGGTGGCTGGGTCGATCAGGCACTCGGCTTTAGAGCCGTCTTCTTTGTGCTCGTTGCAATGAGCATGTTGCTTTTTATCTACACCTATTTGAGACTGCCTGAAACAACAGATCTAACAACGAGAAAAAGAATCGCTATTTATCCAGTTGTGAAACGCATTCTTTCATCTCCTAAAGTGCTTGTTTTTGGCTTGTTGATTGGTGGCATAAATGGTGTGTTATTCAGTTACTATGCAGAGGCACCTTTTATTTTTATGGAGCACTTTCATATATCGCCAGGTCTCTATGGATTTCTTGGAATTTTTGTGGCACTTGCCTCTATTATTGGGGCAATGATTTCTAAAAGACTAGTCATCAATTGTAAGCCAGAAAAAGTAATCCATCTTGGCTGCTATGTAATGATCGTTGGCGCCTTTTTACAATTGATCGTTAGTATATTACCATTCTCTAATCATGTATTATTTAGTAGCATATTAAGTACTATTTTTATTATGCTATTAGGCGCAGGTATTGCTTTGCCTAATTGCTTAAGCTTAGCTCTTGTCAGCTTTCAAGATGTGATTGGAACGGCAGGTGCTATTTTCAGCCTAGGCTATTACCTGCTGGTGAGTCTCATAACGTCTGGCATGAGTTTCTTGCATAATGGCTCCTTGCTCACAATGCCTCTATATTTCGTGATTTTAACCTTGCTTATGTTATTATTCGGAAGAAAATTTATTGTTTAAATATAGTAGCGGGCATATTTAAGCATTAGTACTTCCACTATAGGCCACCCTATACTTTTTGGGTGGCTTTCCTGTTTACTGAAAATAGTAATTCACTACCTCCTCAACAGATTGAAAAACCGTATTACCCTGCGTTTTATAAATAAATTTCGGAGACGTACAGGCTTTCTCAAGACTTTTGGCTTTTTTTAATTTATCTGTCATCTGCTCGATAATTTCTGAGTAACCATCAAGATTATTGGAAATCTTCGGCATCATGGAATGGGTAATATCTAAAACAATGGAAACTTGATCCTCTGCATAACTATTTAAATTAATGAATAAGCACTCCTCCAGATTTTTCGAATGCTTATCAATATTGATAACAGCCTCTTGGTATTTAGCAATAAATCCAGTGGATGTCTTAGTAATGGTAAAGCCCTGTTCCGTTAATTTTTTATCCATAGCATCTAACAATTTATTAACTTCCTCGTCCATTTTCAGCGTAACCGTTGACTGTATTAAATCATCACAATTCTGATAAATAGTATCTACCTCTGCTTGCTTCTCAACAAGTAATTTAAAATTTGACATTGAATACACACGAAATCTCCCCTTTTTTATAAGTTGGACATTCGAGCGTTTTTTTAGTCATCTTTCAGCAATATTTTTATAGCATTTATGCATAGGAGGGTATAACAATGTCCATTAGAAATTCAATAAAAGCAATCATCATAGAAAACGGTAAAATTTTACTAACCAAAAATCAGGATACAGATGGCATCTTCTATCTTTGCCCTGGGGGTGGACAAGAGCATGGAGAAACATTTCACACAGCATTGAAAAGAGAATGTATTGAAGAAATTGGCTTTTCAGTTACCATAGGAGAGCTTCTTTTTATTCGTGAGTATATCGGAAAAAACCACGAGCATGCAGTATTCGATAGTCATGTACACCAAATCGAATTTTATTTTCTATGTCACTTAAAAAATCTAACACAATCTCCGACAAATCCTGATTGTCATCAAATTGGCATTGAGTGGATACCTATTGAACGTCTTTTGGAATATCGAATATATCCAAAGGAATTCGTGCCTTGTCTACAACAATTTGCTGGAGGAAAAAAATCACCCATCTATTTAGGCGATATTAATTAAAATAAGGCTGTCGTACAAATAGACAGCCTTACCTTGTGTTAATCAAGTAATTTTACCATTGTGTAATAGCTACTACCTGGCGAATAATCTTTTATTTCTCCAACAACCTGATAGCCTCTTTGCTCATAAAATGTACGTGCTTGAAATTCATATGTAGTCAACAAGGCTCTTTTTGCGCCCATTCCCTTAGCCGTTTTTTCTGCTGTGGCTAATAACTGTCCACCAATACCATTTCCACGGTATTCTTTACTAAACCAAAACTTATTAATTTCTACCCATCCCCAATAAACCTCTGCCGTAAT
Organism: Lysinibacillus sp. FW301-JW8; assembly: GCF_058788755.1. NCBI lineage: Bacteria > Bacillati > Bacillota > Bacilli > Caryophanales > Bacillaceae > Lysinibacillus > Lysinibacillus sp. FW301-JW8. The sequence goes on along the minus strand of NZ_JBYTBB010000017.1, from coordinate 4,050 downwards.
GCCGCCAATCCATTGGTGCTCATTGTCAGTGACGATGAGATTTAATGGACATATCGAACCCTTTTGTCGGCTTTCCTGATGGTATAGTGAATGTTCATCATTATATTCGCGAATTTTGGCATTTAAAAAATTGGTGAAATCATCATGCTTCTCTTGTAAAATTTTCACTTGATAGTCCATATAATTCCCCTTTCAATCTTGGTAACGCTTCATTAACTTATCTTGATGAGCGTTGAAAATTTCTTCTAAGGAAATATCATACTTATTAGCGATTACAATAACATTTCCTAAAACATCTCCAAGCTCCTCTATTAACTCTTGTTTATTTTCTTCATAGGATTGAACCTTTTCATCTGGTCTGTCTCTACCAATTTCTAAGGCTCGAATAGCTCTTGCCACTTCTCCTGTTTCTTCAGCGAGAAAACCAATGCGAGTAAAAATATCCAATTCAGACCATCCACGCTCATCATAGTATTCTTTTATCCATTGCTGAAATTCATTTAATTTCATTTTTCAGACCTCCATTTCTTTCCTCACAAAATTAAATTATACTATAATATGAAGCTTCTATCAGTGGACATTTTTCTCACTGGAATAGAGCGAACTACAGGTAGATTATTTTTACTTTTTTATTTTTTGAAATATTCCCTGTTAAAACGAATGAAACAATCAAATGTGATTTGGAGGAGCTATTATGAATAGTATTGCAGTATTTTGTGGATCAAGTATTGGTGCTTCAGAGGCCTATCGTGAAGGGGCTATTCAACTTGGTAAGGAATTAGCCAAGCGTCAAATTACCTTAATTTATGGTGGAGCCAGTGTCGGAATCATGGGAACAGTAGCAGATACAGTACTGCAGGAGGGTGGTAAGGTCATTGGCGTTATTCCTACACTACTGGAAGAACGAGAAATTTCTCATAAGCATTTAACAGAGCTGATTGTGGTCAATACGATGCATGAACGAAAAAGCAAAATGATGGAGCTAGCTGATGGCTTTATCGCATTACCTGGTGGACCGGGTACATTAGAAGAGTTATTCGAAGTATTTACATGGAATCAAATTGGTCTTCATCAAAAGCCATGTGGCATTTTGAATATTCATCAATATTATGATTTACTTATTGCTTTATTTGACCATATGCAGAATGAGCAATTTTTACAAGCACATAATCGTGATACATTGCTAGTTGATGACAATGTAGCGACACTTTTAGATAAATGCGCTGCTTATGTTCCACCAGCAGTTAAAACATATCAGCTATCAAAATAAAGACCAGTAATTTACTTAGCTGGCCTTCCTAACACATTGCTATTGCTGCATGGTTATTTGTTTACCATGCAGTTCACTACCAAAACATCAGCACAGGCATTTCCTTATACCGCTTTTAACTACTACGTTCATTCATTATCTATACTTGCCTAGCCATGTTCAAATTTCTTCTTTACGATTTTTCACAGCCACTACTGCAATAATTACCATGATTAGCTTCATCACCAATATAATTATGTAAATGCTAAACGATATAATGGCAGGCAATAATACTAGCCACCAAGACCATGAAATAACATCGGTAAGCTTTAACACAATAAAAACAACTGTTAAGACTTCTGCAATTCCCAAAACGTCCCCCCTAACATCCTTAAATTTTCCACTTCAAAAGGAAGTTATCTCTTGAACCACTAGTATTACTATTATACAACAATTAAAAACCACACTTTTTGAAAAAAACGGAACCTTTTTGCTGGTAAATCGTATAGATATTGGAAACATAATTTCAGTCATAAAGGAGACAACCAAAGATGAAAAAACCGTTTAAAAAAACTTGGATGATGGCCTCAGCATTAACATTAGGATTAGCTGTGATGACACCACTTCAGGCAGGAGCTACATCTGTGCTAACTCCCAACAATGCTACTGTCCAAATGGAACAGCAAATTATTGGAACAATTACAGATAATTATGGAGATGGGATCAATCTTAAAGGAAAAGATGGGAAGAATTACTTTATTAGCTTCTATAAATTTTCTAAGGAACAATTAGATAAATTAAATTTAACAGAGGGACAAGAAATCTCAGTAGAAGGTTCAATTGTTGACAGTTATTCTGATTTCTACACTTTTGAAGTTTATAAAAGAGATCTGCCAAAAGAAATCACGGCTGAGGAACTAGCAAAATTAGAAAAGTTATTTAATGAGATTAAAAAACTTCAAAAAGAAGCTAGTGTGCTTGAAGATACATCTACAGAAGCAGTAGAAAAGAAATACGATGAGATTACTAAAATCTATGAGGATATGTATAAAATCACAAAGCCTTACATCTTAGCTAACTGGGAGCCTCAATCCTTTGAAGAGTATGTAGAAGAGTTTGGATTTAGTGAAAAAAACATCGTCATTGAAGCTGAGGACCAAAAACAGCTTATGGCAATTTATGATGAATGGGTAAAGCTTGAAAAAGCTGGTATTGAAGAGGACAAGGCAAATGAAAAATTTGAAGAATTTTATACAATTCTTCAACCTTATTTAGAAAAACTTTATCCACCGCAAACATTTGAAGAATATATGGAAGGCACGGAATTAGATATTCCTGCTGAAACATTAGCCAAGCTAAAAACAATCTATGTGGATGCTCAAAAGGCTGAAAAAGATGAAAATGTAGAATTGTCCGAAAAGCTATGGGCTGAATTTTATACTATTATGGATGATTTCTATACACCACAAACATTTGAAGAATACATGGCTGACTTTGCTTTCGAAGTGAGCGAGGCTGATCAAAAACAATTAAAACAGCTTTATGAGGAAATCATAGCCCTTGATGATAAGGTAGATCAAGAAAAAATTGATGCCAAATGGGACGCTTTCTATACGATTTTAGATCCATACTTTAAAGCGAACGAAGACATTCTTATCTCTGCTTCTAAGCTAACAATTAACGGTCAGGTTTACATTCCTCAATAATTGAAGGAATATAGGAAATCTCCCTAATTGTGGGTTATTCTTAACCCGTTAGTGCTATGTTCCTGTGGAAAAGGGAGTGAACTGCATCAATAAATTTCGAGTAAGAAGATGGCTAAACTTACATGCTGAAAAAGATATCATGGTAACAAGTGAGCATTATAAAAGATTAGGCGAAATAGGGTTAATAAAAATAATTATTATGGGGTCATACAAGGGAAAAAAGATTTCCTTTGATCCTGAACTGTTTGAAATACTCCCCTCCTTCCCTTCAGTCGATGCTGAATCATTGGCCAAATTAGCTCAGGACTTTACAGACATGCTAAGAGATAATTATGAAAGAGGAAATAAAAAACCAACTCATTATATTTAAAATACAGATATTTTTAAAAATTCCTAGTTATTCATTTTCATAAATAGCTAGGAATTTTTCATAGTGTTGAAAAACTAAATGGTCAAGGGACTCTTTGTGAACACTACTAAGTCAAATGAAGGTGATTTCCGTTCCAGGCTACTCGCTTTGCCGCTGACGCTTCGCTTTCGCGCAGAGCAAGGCTTCCTGTGGGCGAGCGACGAGCCGCTTCCTGCGCTGAGGAACGAAGACTAAGTGCGTCACGTCCTGTGACAACGCCTTCGTGACCAACATCGTGTTGGCCTCAGTTTCTCGTCTGTCTCGCTATCCCACGGGAGTCGAGTAGCCCATAGCTGTCAACTTAAGATTTCTACACATCTAATCAAATGATTTTATAATTAGAAATGATAGGTTTCATTTATCGTTAAAATGGGAAAAAGTATTTTAGACATATCAAAATAAACCCCTCTAGGTGAGTTGGTTATATTTGGATATTTTACGTGAATTGAAGGCGTTGAAAGGCTGTTCCTTTGGTGGACTTTGATTTCCGGGCCGTCTTGAGCAGGAACTCGGTGGTCAAATGGATAAAGTCTTTCAATCCCTTCTCTTTTTTTATGCATTCTTCATATAGCTTCGGTAAAATCTCTGTCGCGATACTACGAATGGCCACCATCTCACTAATTTCTATGCCCTTCTCCTTCCAGATGAAGTTTCTTATTTGATAGGCCATCAATTGACTAATAAAA
>NZ_JBYTBB010000016.1:0-83177 GCF_058788755.1 Lysinibacillus sp. FW301-JW8 | reverse complement strand
GTCGTACTCTCAACTCTAGCGGATACAGATGTTTTTTTGTATTCTTTTTTAGCAAGAACAGATTTTGGTGTTGAGCCATTTTAGAGCAGCTGAAAATTTATCATTCCCAAAAAATCTACCCGTTATTTTCTTTATACAAGCGAATCATAAAGTAACTGAAAGATGGATACCAGAGCATAAAAAACAAATAAAAGATGCTGTACACGGGAAAGTGATGACATTTGAAGGGAATCATTATTTATATCGTACCAAAGCAAAAGAAATCGTAGAAAATTTCAGGGCGTTTATGGACGAAATAAAACAAGTGTACTGAAAAAATTCCCGTCACAATTGTTGTAATAGTTTTATCAATTAGATTGTCTAAGCCACATTCTCCATGCTACGATTCAGTTTCCACAGCATTAGACGCTATAATATTTTTTGTTTGTTCATACTCCGTTCATATTGTTGTCATAGTGAGTACACTTTCGTTGTATAGGCTGTACTTAACGGTTTGTAAAGGTAGCCGGAATACACGGATGTGGATTGGAGATACATATAAATAATGAAAGGGGGGAGGCACGAGTATAAAGTAGAAAACGAGCTTGCCACTCTACAACCTCGTGCAAACATAATGAAAAAAACGTTAACCATCATAGGTAAAATAATAGCAGTTTTAGCTGTAGTCATAGTACTTTTTCTAGCTATTGTTTTTCTAGTTAATATTGTTTGCAATAAAATGGAACAAGGAAAAATAGAATATTATGGTCAGTTTGTAACAGTAGACGGAAAAAATATGAATGTCTTCATTCAAGGCGAAGGAGAAGAAACCGTCGTGCTCCTACCTGGCTATGGAACAGCGACACCAGCACTTGATTTTAAGCTGCTTATCGATGAATTATCTCCATTTTACAAAGTTGTCGCGATTGAGCCTTTCGGATATGGATTAAGTGATGAAACAGATAAAGAACGAAGCACTGAGAATATAGTAAGTGAAGTTCATGAAGCTCTACAGCAGCTTGATATTGATAAATTTACGCTAATGGGCCACTCCATAACAGGTATCTACGGACTTGAATATGTGAATAAATATCCAGACGAGGTGACTGCATTTGTCGGAATCGATAGCAGTGTTCCAACACAACCGGGTATGGATGTTGAATTACCAGTAAAAACGTTTGCATTTGTCGAAAAATCAGGTCTCTTAAGATTGATCATGAAAGTAAGTGCTGACCCCTATGCTGGACTAGCGTTTGATGCTCAAACCGTAGAGCAAATGAAAATGATTTCGAATAAAAACATGTATAATGCCACTACCTTGAATGAAATGGAACATATATCTTCTAATTTTAAAGGGGCTCAAGGCTTGACGTTCCCTAATGATCTTCCTCTTCTTCTCTTTGTACAAGCGAATAATGCAGGCGTAGAAGGATGGATTCCACTGCATGAAGAGCAAGTAAAAGATTCTGTACATGGAAAAATGATCTCAATGGAGGGATCACATTATTTACACCATACTCAATTCAAAGAAATCGCTGAAAACTTTAGAGAATTTATGAAAGAAGCAAAGTAAGTGTTCATAAGTGATATGAAAACCGTCCTTTGGGGCGGTTTTTCACTGTGCATATGATGATGTGGCATTTTTTTGCTTGTTCATACTCGGTTCATATTAACGTCACAGTGAGTTCAACTTCGTCGTATATGCTTGTCTTAACGGCCCGTTAAGGCAGCCCAATAGAGAGTTAACGATAGGAGAAGAAGTGAGTGAAAATACGAGAGGTGAAGAAAATGGACTTGGACACAACAACAGTCAAAAAACCAGCTAATAAGATGAAAAACGGAAAGAATTATTAACCATTCCAACTAATAACTAATCGTACCGTTAAATAACCCCGTACTTGTAGTATGTAGTTTACGAAATGATTGTTTAGACAAATCTAAAATTCTTCCGTTTACATACGGTCCTCTAGCTAAAATCCTAACTGTTGTAGTTTTTGAATTATCGTTACATTTTACAGAAACAGATGTTTTAAAAGGTGATGAGTTATGAGCTGCACCATCATCCGCTTTTTGACCAGATGCTATAGAATTTTCTGCCCGAATATCAAACCAAGAAACTTTACCCGATTCTGTTTTTGCGGCTAAAGGAAGTATTTCTTGTAAACGGACTAATTTCTTTCATTTCAACATTAATGGATTCTCTACTTTCTGGAACAACTACTATTGGTGCACCTAAAGCATCATAGACCACTGTCATACCTGGTTTTATAACTGGCAAATCTGTTTCGTCTTCTTGAAGTCTTTATTGCGTTAAACTTAACGGTCGTCAAAAGCCTCACTTGTATATTGAGAACCTAAATCCGTGTGTACAATGAGTCCTGGCGCTGGATTTTGCTCTGCTACTGCGTTATCAAATGCTTCTAAAACCAAATCAACCGTCATTTTACGACCGAATTTATAACCAACAATTTTCTTTGTGTGACAATCTAATACCGATGCCAAATAACACCAACCATCATGTATTGTATGGATATACGTAATATCTGCCAATAAAGCATTTGTTATGCAATGGGGTATCAGGAAAGCCAAACCTTTCCCAACAATCCATGAGCTTTCTTCTGTAAAGCAAAAATCAATCAATACCACTATTTATTATTTCATAATATATCTCTATCAAACATCACCAGGCATACTGATCCGGGGATTCTCCCTTACGTTGTCGAATGCAAGCCTGCGTACCTTCTTTACCCTCTGTCACTGTTATGACCGTAATGAAAAATTCCCACTCAGCGCCAAAATCAAATAAATAAAGAAATTTCTGACCTTCATATAAATGTAAGTCCCCAATTTTTATGTTATTGACATAAGGTCCCTCAATATCTCTTGGAGAATTATAATAATCTTTACTGAACTTTTTTCCATTCATATAAAAGGCATATAAATGGTCATCATCAAAATCAAATGCCTGTTGAATTAAATGGTGTAAATCTAATAATGTATGAGCTTCAGATAGTTGTATTGTTCGCCAGCAAGAATTATTCAAAGCTACCTTCAATAAATATTCTCCTGCCACTATTGGTTTTTTAATATCGTGTAAGATCTTTTTCAATTCTCCCTCTTTAAATAATGGCTGTAATAAGTCGAAGAACGAGGCTTGGGGCATAGCATCATTTGTTTTGTCCAACTCTACTTTTTCATCCTCTATCATGTCGAAGTCAAATAGCATTCCCATATTAAATAGGAAACCATCGTCATTCTGCTCCTTCTGCTCCCATCCTTCAAGTAAGGCAGCTGCTAATTGTTTAAATAATGGCATGCATATAACTGATTTAGCTCTATAGCGATTTTCTTTTCTCTGCTCTTCATCCAGCTCGACATGCCAAAATCCAAAGTAACTAAAATACAATAGGAAGTATCCATAGTCATACAATAATCTATTTAACTCACGGTCTTTAAGCAACTTCAGTTCTTTCTGTATATGAAACTCTTCTAAATAGCTTATTAGAAAAGGGACATTGTAAGGTTCTTGATGATAATGACTACCCTTTATTTCAGACCAATCCACTTTTAACCAAAAACAGTTTAGTAATGAGACATATTGTTCAGATTTTGTCAGGCTTTTGAATACAGTCATATTTTCTTTCTGGATGGCTGCAACAACTGCGCTGCCCTTCACTTTTTTCTGGATTAGCTCTAATTTCATGGCTAGATGAAAAAATAAATGTAATAATGGATAATCGCTTTGATTGCTCATTTCATTAACCTTTAACTTAGGCTCAGACATAAGCCCATACATTGCTACAAGGTTTTTCCGAGTAATTTGCTGCGTTGTCTTCGTTAACTTAGTCTCAATATTTTCTATATAATGCAGAAATTCGAGAAAATCCGTTGTGATGGTTGTCGGATAATTGTCTATGATTATAATATTAGTAGTATTTGTCATCGTCAATCCTCTTTCTCTATTCATTAATAAAGCACCTCATCCTCTTTATTTACTATGGTGACCAATATTCAATGTGTATGATGTAAGTCATGCGGACCAAGCTTATTTTATTGTACATATAAAATCCCTTTGTTGGCTGTAAATCTTCATTTTGTTCCTTACTAAATACCCCATATCTTCTCCAAAGACTATTACATAATTCTTCACTATAAGGTTACAGGAGATAAGTAAACCCTGCCATTATAATTAATATCATTCATTGTAAGACGTCGTTCAAGCGACTACAATGATATTATAATTTTTCAATAAGAGAGGGTATTGAATGCAATATATATCCACCGTAGAAATCGCTGAAAAATGAGGAGTATCGATCAGGCAAGTGCAACGATTGCTGGCGGAGGGTCGAATAGCAAATGCGAAGAAATATGAGCGATCATGGATGATTCCATATAATGCAGAAAAGCCCACTAATCTTGGTAAAGGGAAAAAGCTGTCTCAAAATACGCTTTCTTCTGATTTACTCCATGTGATTGCCTCTACCTCCATACCTATGCCTGAATGCTAATAGGAGTAGTGATTATTGGAACTGAAGAAATAAAAAGAGTAACAGAAGATTATATAAGTTCCCATAAGATAGACTGAATAAAATCTACTTATCGTATTGGGTATTTTTTGCTTGAAAAAGGCACTGGTAATCAACTATGCAAATAAAAGAGAAGCATATACAGGTACGATAGACATACAAAATGAAGGTGCTTTCTCAAGAACTGATGGTTAAAGTGAGTGATAATCAAATGAATTAAAATTAGCTTCTTGTTATTTCATAGTTGAGACATTCCTTTTTCTAGTATAAGAAAAAAAGGAATATTCATACATATGGAGAATTTATTATATTAATTGGGGGAGGTGCAGTTATGCAGCAAGTATTATTAACTAGTAAAAATATCCGGGAGTTAATGAATTTAGAAGACTCATTTTATATACCAACATATCAAAGAGGGTACAGATGGACTAGTATTCAGGTAAAAGAATTACTGGAGGACCTGTATGAATTTATGCTGCAAAAACAATCACGTGATGAGATATATTGGCTACAACCTGTGATAGTGAAAAAGGTGAAAAATCAGTGGGAGCTCATCGACGGTCAGCAGCGTTTAACAACCATTTATTTAATATTAAAGGTGTTTACAACATATATGAAGCGACAAAATGAGCCATATAAGCTGCGTTATCAATCACGTGAGGAGAGTGCAGATTTTTTAGAGAATATTACAACGAAAAGTGATACAGATGTTGATAATATTGATTATTATTATATGCTTACGGCATATCAAACAATTGACGCTTGGATTGAAGAAAAGCTTGCGGATGATATTTCTGAATTTGCTGGAATTCTTAAGGCAAATGTAAAGGTAATCTGGTATGAAATTGATGAGAAAACAGATCCAATTGAGCTGTTTTCTCGTACGAATAGTGGGAAGATTCTATTGAATGATGCCGAGCTGATTAAGGCTTTATTTTTAAGTAGCACTCATTTAGCTGATAGCAATAGCGATGAAAAATATCTTCAGTTAAAGCAGCTAGAGATATCGAACCAATGGGATCAGATAGAATATAGCCTGCAAAATGATAAATTTTGGTTTTTTTTGCAAAACAATAGTAAACACCAATATTCTACGCGAATTGAATGGCTTTTTGAGCTTGTCGTTAGCTTAACAAATACTATTGATGGACAATGGGATCAATATCATACATTCCATGTTTTTAATGAAATCATGGAGGCTGAAATAGCACAGGGAGTTTCAAAGGAAACAGTAATTAAAAATCTCTGGAAGCGAATTTTTGAAGTGTATCAGACTCTATTGGAATGGTATGAAAACCGGATGTTTTATCATTATGTAGGGTATTTATTAACAACGGGTGTATCACTAAAAATATTATTTCAAGCATTTTTAAAGATGAATAAGGATCAATTTGAACATTTTTTACTAGATAAAATAGCAGGTTATTTCCATAATATTAGCTTAGATAAATTGGATTGTACAAAAAATAAAAAGGAAATTGCTAATACATTATTGTTATTCAATATATTTACATTGCAAAATAATTCAGAGTCAAATCAGCTTTTTGATTTTGAACGCTATAAAACAGAGGAATGGGATATTGAACATATTCATGCGTTGCAAAGTAAGCTACCTAATGAAAAGGAAGCACAAAATGCATTATTAGGAGAGTTTGAAGGATTAATTACAGATCTGACATTACAACAAAGGGTGAAGGATTTTATTGCCCAGAAGGAAACGACTGGCTTTGAGGACTTACTTTTAACAGTGGAGAGCTTATTTAGTGATGATAATTTTAATATCAATGGGCTCTCGAATTTAACGCTGTTAGATCGTCAAACAAATCGCTCCTATAAAAATGCGATTTTCCCAATAAAACGTAAAGAAATTATTTTGCGAGATAGAAGTGGGACATATATTCCGCCTTGTACGAAAAATGTTTTTTTAAAGTATTATAGTAATAACATTCAAAATATGAATTATTGGTCTAAACAGGATCGTGATGAGTATTTAAAAGCAATTGAAACCGAATTACAGTCGATTTTATAAACGAAAGAGGTGTTATCTAGTTTGAATACAGCAGAAGTATATACTTTTTGGAAATTGATTCATACATACAAAATTGTTATTCCAATTATTCAAAGAGATTATGTACAAGGCTTGGATAATTCGAGAGCTATAGAAGTGCGAGAAAAATTTTTAAACCAATTGTTTAGAAGCTTACATGAGCGCCAACCTGTTTTGTTGGATTTTATATATGGCACAACAGATGAGGAGCAGCATTTTGCTCCTTTAGATGGGCAACAGCGGCTAACTACATTATATCTATTACATTGGTATGTGGTGCAACGTGAAAATAAAATGAAAGAGTATCACCAAATATTTAAGAAATTTTCCTATGAAACAAGACAGCATAGTAAGCATTTTTTTGAGTTTTTAACAACGATTCAAAAAATAGACTTTAACAAGGAAACGATTAGCGAGCAGCTAAAAAATGAAGCAACTTTCTTTGAGCGTTGGCTAATGGACCCGACAGTTCAATCGTCACTTGTGATGCTTGATGCTATTCATAAAAAATATGAGCAGCCCATTTTAAATCAATTAGAAAGTGATACAATCCAGTTTTATTTTATTGATTTAGATAAATTCAACTTGGAGGACTCACTCTATATTAAAATGAATGCGCGTGGAAAGCCATTAACAATATTTGAAATTTTTAAGGCACGTTTACAAGGCTATATTCAAGAATTACAAGTAATTCCACTGAAGCAGGTAGAGGATTTTTTTATCCAAATAGATACTAAATGGACGGATTTATTGTGGCGTTACGCCAAAAAAGAGTATGATATAGCCTTTTATCAATTGATAAAAACAATGTTGGCAAATCAAGTAGCAAGCCAATCCGCATCTACAGAAATACTAGATGTATTTTTAAAAAAGAATGATATAGCCTTATTAGATACTGATTTGAAGGCAGCTAAATTAAATGCTTCAGATTGGATGCAGGAAATGGCACTCTTTTTAAATAAGTTTGAGCAGCTTATTTCATTGGCAGATGCCCAATTAATAGATGTAGAGGCTTTATTCCAGCGAAATTTATCAGACCAGGTTACATATACAGAGCGAATTCAATTATACAGCTTAGTTATCTATGTAAAATATGCACAGCAATTACAGGCGGATTCATTAAATAAATGGCTTCGCTATGTTCGAAATGTGACTGAAAACACGCTTTATAACAATGTATCGGAATATCGTTTGTCGATTATAGCATTATATAATTTAAAGGAATATGTCGATAATATTGATGCGCATTTAGCCTCAGGTTATATGAAATTAGAGGGCTTCTATCAAAGTCAGATACAGCAAGAAATAAATAAAGCAATGCTAAAAGCGCTTGATTCTAATTGGAAACCATTAATAGAAAAAGTAGAGGATTATCCATATTTTTTAGGAGAGATAAGCTTTTTATTAAAATTTAGTGATATTGCTGACAATACAGTTTATCAGGTGATTGATCATCAAGATAGGCAAAAGAGCTTTCTGCAATATTTTGAAAAGGCGAAGCGTATTTTTGGAGAGAAAAGATTGGAAGTGTCCACTACTTTATTATCACGTGCATTGCTTTGCATAGGTGATTATTTATTGAAAATCGGGCGGAATCATACGTTTTTAAGAGATAACTTTGATCGTGATTACAGCTGGAAACGCTATTTACGTGAGGAAAACGTATGTTATTTGAAGGAGATACTCGATGCTCTAGATGTTAGCCCTGTAGACAATACATTAAATGATATTATTGCGAATTTTACTGGGAATGATTGGCGAACAGATTTTATTTTATACCCAGAAATTATTAAGGAGTATTGTGGAGAAAATCGAAATATTCGGAAGCTAGATGATGGTGTCATTTTATTGTTAAAAACGAATGCAACGAATGGCTACTGTGCTGAATATAGAACGTATTCTTTATACTTACAAAGCCTTGAAAAATTTGTGGATTTAAATATTGAGTATATACATTCAGTTGGTGCTGATTATGCAAATAAATACATGCTCATTACCGATGAATATGGTATCACATTTAATGCTGTGAAATTCGTTATAGAACGATATGATGAAGTCAAACAAGAGTGGACGTTAGTTCAAGAATTAGAAACTGTTGCTGAAGTATTTAATTGGTTGGAGAAATTAAATAAGCAGCTTGTAAAAGTATAAAAACAGGTAAATTAAGTGTTATTTATTTTTATAAAAATAAATAACTATATAGAGGAAACTGAGGTACGAATCAATTAGGATATTGTAGAGACGTTCAGAACTAGTGAAGAGCTGAGGGATGAGGAGGAATTAAAATTTCATTGACCTTTTACAAGAAACGTTATGGCAAATCAGAATTTCAAAGAATGAGAGACAATCATAGAGGTTATTATCGCTACCATATCAAAATATATAATTCAGATTTAATAAAGAAGTTACAAATAGAAGATAAAACACTCAATAATTTTTATAATTTATTACCTATTGAAGAAGTAGAAGAGTTATTTGGTATGCATTGGATACAAGAAAATAAATCAATAAAGGATTTACACGGTAAAATTCATGTTTGTGGTGTGCAAAAATATGAAGAATTATCATTGAGATTATATAAGCTTTTTATTAATAAGCTAACGATAGAATGGGGATATCTAGTAGGAGAAGATTATAAGATTAATGAAATTGGATACATTCAATTAGAGTTGAGCGATTTTTATAAAAATTTCTGGCTTACTAAAGATACATCTATTGCAGATAAAATGTTTATCGAAGAGAATTAATTAATATAGAATGAATGAAATGATAAAGAATTTGTAAGATTCAAAATAGAAGGGGTGTGGGAAAGACAGATGCAATTCTGCTTTCCCACACCCCTAAACATTTCGAGGGATTCCCACTTATTGTCAAAGCTTTATTAAATCTACAAGTAGATCGAATCTATCAAAATGGTGAACGAATTGAACTTTAGAAAATATATAGTAGCAAAGTCTTAAGAATTATCATTTAGGTAGTGTGCATAGGGATAATTTATATATTATTATTTGAAGGGAAGTTTTTGCAAATATCAAAGACCTTCTTGATTATCAATAAAGCATGATATATTAATTATCAAGAAAGTATTTTTTGACTATCTTTCTTGCAACCACGCTATTTAATTTATAAAGCTGATAAAGAGGTGCATGGCAACAGATAGGATATAGAATCTTGCAGCCCGGAAATATAATCAATGAAATAATTAAAAGGTGGTTCACAATGTGGATGGTACCAATGGAGAGCAGGTTTATTTCTTTTGGTGACGACGAAGGCAGATTAAGCTATGATTTCATCCCAACAGTTTAACAAATAGAAAAGAGGTTAAATAATGATACAACTGCATATAGAAAGTAAGAAAAAGCCGAAAATCTATCGAAAGCTTTTGTTACCAGAGGAAAGTAGATTTGATTTATTAGATGAGCTTTTATTGCTAAGCTTTGATTTGGATGATTCGGATTATGTTGATTTTGAAATGATTAAAAAAGATGGACAAGTATCTGTGAATAAAGAAAAGATATTATTTTTACCTGTAAATGACACGGATTTAGACTCAGAGGATGAGCTGGTCATTAAATGGTTTCGAAAGTCTGGTGATGAAGCGATTGCACAAGTTATTGATACCAATGAATCATTTATTATTCGGTTAGATAGTTATGTTCAATTACCAATGAATTCAGAAAAAGCTATATGTATCGCTGGAGCAGGTGATATTCATACAGGAAAATTAAGCAAGATTAATATCGAGGAAATCAATGAACGGATAACGGTGAGGGAAGATGTAGAAAGTTTTGTAGATTTTCTAGAAAGCCAGGAACCAGATTATCTTACTTTATTGGAGCTTACAAATGACCTAAAAAAGTTAAAGCCGTGGCAATACTTAGAGAATGATGAGATTATTGTTATTGACTATGTAGATGTGGATTTCAAGGTACTTGTTTCTGTTATGGGAGCTGCCGGTGAAGAGTTTGGATTAATGGTTTTTGATATGGAATATGGTTATGCTAGCTTAGCAAAAATTCTTTTTGAAAAAAATTTATCAAGTGATTTTTCTTATAGTTTAAATGCTTTAACTGTGAATTATGTTGATAGAGAAGAGTTAGAACCAGCAGATTATCAGCTCATAAAAGATTGTGGGCTATCGTATAGAGGAAAGAAGAACTGGATTCAATTCCGTAGCTATCAGGAGGGGACGCATCCTGAAATGCCAAACTATTCAGAGGTAGAGCTTTTAATTGATATCGTAGATACGATGATTAATATAACAGAGGCTCGGAAGGCTGGCTGGCAATATCCGCAGGTAGCTGCACATGAATATCCAGCGTTTAAAGTGCAAATGGATGGCAATTTACAAGAAATTTATATTTTGAAGCTTCAGGTCTCAAAGCCAACGTACGAGTGCTACGAGGAAATTTCAATGTTTGAGAAAGCACAATATAAGAAAAAGCCTAAAAGTGCGTTACAATTAGAATATGATTTATTTTACATGCCTTTTGGTGTAGAAATGGAACAAATCAACCGCACTGTTTTTCCGATTGTTGGCATGCTTGTTGAACGAGGAAGCAATTTGGTGATTGGACACGAAATGTTCCCTATGCCTAAAACGCCACCAATTGCACAAAGCATTTTATGGGCATATTTACAAGGCTTAGAGGTAAGACCAAGTAAAATATTTGTCTCTAAAGAGGTAAGACCGATGCTTCAACCGCTTGCGAAAATTCTAGGTGTAGAACTTGTAGAAAGTGAGCTTCCTGGTATTCGAGAATTGAGGGAATTTATGGAAACTATGCCGATGGATCTTTTTGAAGAATAGTGAATAACCACACCACACATTTCTGACATTAGTAAGAAATGTGTGGTTTTTAAAATGGTCGTTGTAAGCATGAAAAATAAATTCTCGGTGATATACTCCCCATTAAATAAACAGATTGTATTTTTTCATCTGTCTACCTAATGGGGAGCATATCAAAATGAAAGTGTTTTCTCATGCAGAAGAATAAAATACCACTAGTTCCGAAAGTAAATTTAAAAACAATGAAATAATTTTAAGATAAGAAAAAGGGAACACCAATTATTCAGGTGGTAGTTCCCACTAAAATTTGGCACTATAAATCAAAAATAAGATCCTACCCCATATAAACACTATCACAAGTTTCAGGAGCTGGTTCATAGAAACAATGGTTCTTAAATTGCCCAGTAAACGGTTGGCCATACCAAGTTGGGGGACATGGGGCATATGGATTGAAGTACCAAAGTGCATATTTTGCTGGATGTTGTCGCCAGTAGTCTAAGTTCTGTTTCGCTAATCTTTTTTCAGTTTCTCTCGCTCTTTGGTAAAACATATTGCCCTTTTGTACGGCTTCAAACGAAAAGTTTCCTCCTTGTACCTGGTAAATGACTTGCTCGATTGTTCTAACATCGTTGAAGTCTAAACAAGATGCAACAGCTCGATTTACAATAACATTGCCCACGTATAGCATTCCTTGCTGTCCTTCACCTTCAGCCTCAGCCCTCATCATCCTAGCCATTAAGGCAACATCTGCATCGCGGTATTTTACTCTTGGCATTATTACCACCTCCACCATATAGTATGAAAAAGGCAGAGGCTAATTTCACATTATCTTGAAATTTGCCCTGTTTTATATAAAAAACGCCATCAATACTGTGAGCAAGACAGCAGAATGGCGTGTTACCATTAAAAATTTCTTTTAAAGTAGGGTGTTTTTTTTAGCACGATACATACTGGGATGGCGATGATCAAGCCGACAATGTTTTGAATGACATCTCCGGGAATGGATGCCAACGGTGCAATCCAGCTATTAAACATAATTGCTTGCCCAATATAGTAAACGGCGATCATCACAGGCATTGACACGACTGCTCCTAAAATGTTTAATCCAATATTTTCACCTTTATATCCTTTTGACCAAGCAATTTTACCAACGATAAAGCCCTGTAATGCGCGCGAAATAATAGTAGTTGGTGCCCAAATTAACCAACCGCCTACGATATCGAATAAGCCCATTCCAATTGCTCCAGCAAGTGCGCCTTTTTTAGGACCGAATAAAATTGCGCTGATGAAAAGCATGGATGTACCTAAGTGAATAAGCCCACCTTGACCGAACGGCAATTTAAGATTGATAAACATTGTTGCCACGAAAACCAATGCTGCTAAAATGGCTGTAATCACTAAATCAAATGTTTTAGTGCGAGATTTTGTATAGGATTGCCTTTGTATATTTTGCATCTGTATCTTCCTCACTATGATGAATATTTTGATGATTTTTACTTTAGCAAAGGACTGACTGTTGTGAAAGTGCCAATTTTATAAAAAAGTTAGGGGTCAGATTAAGATTATTTTCGCTGCTTTCTAATTGTGATACGATGTGGAGAGTATAAGCATGATTAGTTAGGTGGAATGTATGATGAAAAAAGTTGCTGTAATTCAGGATATGTCATCCTTTGGGAAGTGCTCATTAACGGCTGCGATGCCTGTGCTATCTGTGATGGGTGTTCAGGCAGTGCCTTTGCCGACTGCAATTTTAACTGCTCAAACAGGGTATTCGAGCTTTTATTGTGAGGATTTAACGTCAAGGATGGACTACTTTGTGGATGAATGGAGCAAGCTTGGTGCAACCTTTGATGGTATTCACACAGGCTTTGTCACAGGTAAGGAGCAAATTGATAATATCTTTCGTTTTTTAAATGTGTTTCACTCAAACGAAACGACGTTGCTTGTAGATCCTGTGATGGGTGATCATGGCGAGGTCTATAAAATGTTTACCGGTGAGCTACTTAATCGTATGAAAGAGTTAGTAAAGTGTGCTGATATTATTACGCCAAATGTTACAGAATGCTGCTTGCTTACTGGTTTAGCGTATGAGAAGCTTCAGAGTTATGACAATGATTTAGATTATATTCAGGCACTTGAGGACGCAGGTCAACAGCTTCAGCAGATGACTGGGGCGAACGTTATAATTACCGGTTTGAATCCACCACCAGTAGAAAAAGGCAAGCGTTATGTGGGCAATATGTATGTCGATGCAGAGCGTTCTTTTCATAGTATCCGCGATTATAATGGTGAAAGTTATTCAGGCACAGGTGATTTGTTTGCATCCGTTATTATGGGTGGCATGATGCGAGGACAAGATTTAGTGAAGTCGATGAAGCTTGCGGAGACATTTTTAGCTGCTGCTATTGACACAACATCTAAGGAGCAAGTTCCGCGTGAGGCAGGCGTGCATTTTGAAAAGTTTTTGCGATTGCTGCTTTAGAGATTTTACATAGAGATGACCTAAAAAAATTGACTTTGCATTGATTTTTTTAGGTCACTTCGAAACATGAAATGCTTAAGTTAATAGTCTATTAGCTCCAATCAATCTTTCTGTAATGTCAAAATGATGCCTTTCATGTATAGCAAGTAATTGAATAGCTTGAATAAGATTTGGATAATGTGCAATAGGATCTGGGAAAATGATATGCCCTGCGACATCCTCCTCGATATCTTTCACGAATTTTTTCATAGCCATTGTGTCGTTAACTAAGAATTGCTCAATATCTTTACTGCTTAAGGTAAATCGTATTTTCTTAGGTGGTACTAATATTCCTGGAGCCTTCATACCTTTCCCTTTTTTATGTTTATATTCTTCATAAATATCATGTATTTCTGTGGCGAAGGGCTTATTTCTTCGCATTTTTGCGTAAGGAGTGAGGAATAGGGAACATGTAGTTGCTGTTTTAAGCATTCTAAGGATTAAATAAAGATGGTAAAAGTGTTCACCAATAGACCATTTCCCATCCTCGCCTCGATACCATAGTTCTTTCTGTGAGAGTGCATGAATGGAAGGGATATAATGAGATCTTTGCTCTTGTAGGGTATGAAAATGCTTCAACATACTGATAGATTTCATTGTAAGTTCTCCTTTTTTGCTGTTATTTCCATTTTAGGGAAAAGGGTTGCGGATGTACATATAAAATAGATTTTTTGGAGGAAAAAGCATGGATATTAGAATGTTAAGTGCAGCAGAGGCTGACATATATCAAGGTATAAGATTAGATGGGCTACAAATTAATCCAGAGGCATTTGGTTCTAGCTTTGAGGAGGAAAAAGATTTTACTCCTGGGCAATTTGCAAAGAGGTTAGAATCACAGGGTTCTTACACATTTGGAGCATTCTACAACGAAGAATTAGTGGGTGTTGCATCTTTAGTACAAGAAAGTAAGCAGAAGTTAAGGCATAAAGCGAGTATCTTTGCTGTTTATGTTTCTCCAAAAATGCGTGGGCATGGTATTGGTAGATATTTAATGGTCGAAATCATCAATAAGGCAA
The DNA here is from genome assembly GCF_058788755.1 of Lysinibacillus sp. FW301-JW8. Classification (NCBI taxonomy): domain Bacteria; kingdom Bacillati; phylum Bacillota; class Bacilli; order Caryophanales; family Bacillaceae; genus Lysinibacillus; species Lysinibacillus sp. FW301-JW8. The sequence continues at coordinate 68,299 of NZ_JBYTBB010000016.1, read as the reverse complement.
AGGAATTAGAGGGAATTGAGCAGATTAATTTAACGGTTGTGTCTACAAATACCTCAGCAAAAAGGTTGTATACTTCTTTGGGATTTGAGGTTTTTGGAACAGAAAAAAGAGCACTAAAAGTAGGTCAGCAATATGTTGATGAGGATTATATGATTTTATTTCTTTAAATTGCAAACTCCAAATTTCACTGCAATTTGGAGTTTTGCGGGTTATAAGGAGTCTTGAGTGTTACGTGCCTTATTTTTCAGCAGCTTAAAACTCACCAGTATATTAATTATGGACAATGGGAAAGCCAGCCAATATCCAACATTACCTAAACGTTCAATTTGAATGGGTGATTGGTTGTAAAAATAATAATATGTGATGCCTAAAAAAAGCAGGATGGTCAGTACAACATTGGTCGATGCAATTTTATTACTGCTGATAATAATTCCTCCAATCGGTAATTCTTTGTATTGGTTTATATTATGCGTATAACTAGGATCTGTTATAGAAATTTAGGGAAACGTTGCTCCCAGTGATAGGAATTGATCAAAAAAACTATAGCCAATCAGTATGTGGTAAAAGCCACTCAATTTATAGTGTAACCCAAGCGGTTTGGGTTGGAAGGCGATCAATTTAATGGGTAACCCGAGCGTTTGTGGTGGAAGCGGATCAATAAGTGAGTCGACCCGAGCGGTTTGTGGTGGAAGCGGATCAGTTAGTGAGTCGACCTGAGCGGTTGGAGGTGTAAGCAGATCAATAAGTGAGTCGACCCGAGCGGTTTGTGGTGAAAGCGGATCAGTTAGTGAGTCGACCTGAGCAGTTTGTTATAGAAGGTGATCAAAAAATGGCAAACCCGATCAATTTAATGTGAGATCCGATTTAATTTGCTCCAAAGCCATCTAGAGATTGAAATCATGCATAGCAACTCAAGCCTAGAAAAAACGATGCACAGCGTTTATAGCTATGTGCATCGTTTGATAATTAGCCTTTTAAGAAATCAGGTTTTGCGAAGCTTGGGTTTGGATATTTATAGAAGCCTTCGCCTGTTGCTCGGCCGAGTTTGCCTTTGTCGATATACTCCGTTTTTAACAGGTTAGAGAGTTTTTTCATATTTTCATCGCCTGACGCTGCTGCTTTCGCTTCCACAATGTTATAAGCAGTGTTAATACCAACAATGTCTAGGATGGCGAATGGACCGAGTGGAGCACCTGTACCAATCATCCACGTTTTATCGATTGTTTCAGGGTCTGCTACCTCTTTGACTAATAGTGATTCAGCCGCATCTAAAAATGGTACGAGTAATGAATTTAAAATATAGCCTGGCTGCTCTTTATATAATGGTAGCGGAACCATGCCGATTGCACGTGCAAATGCTACGACCTCGTCGAATACCTTCATATCTGTGCCTGGGTGTTTCATAATTTCAGCAGTGTTGTTTTTCCAAATTGTGTTTGCGAAATGAAGTGCTAAAAACTTTTCTGGACGGCCAGTTGCTTCAGCGAATTGGCTTGGCAATAAAGTAGAAGAATTTGTCGCAAAAATAGTTTTTGCAGGAGCTACTTTGCCAAGGTTAGTGTAAAATTCAGTTTTAATTTTGATCACTTCAGGTATTGCTTCGATGACAAGGTCAGCATTTGAAACCGCTTCCGCAAGATCGCTTTTAAATGTTAGTCGTGCATATGCCGCATCTACTTCTTCCTGTGTTGCTCCTAAATCTTGCTGATAAAATGGTTTTAATTTTGTGATACGATCTTGCGCATTTTTTAAAGCTTCATCATTAATATCGTAAACCGTTACATTAAAGCCTTTAAAAGCTGTTTGATAGGCAATCTGACTACCTAATACTCCGCTACCTGCAACTGCAATGTTTTGATAATTCATCATAAATTCCTCCTCCGATATTATTACATTAATATAATAGTGTGGATATGTAATGCCTCTTTTGTTACAACTACATACTACTTCTTCCGATATAAAAAAATCAAATGAAAGACTCATTTATTATAATGATATAAAGAATTTGGCTTTTAAAATCCTTTTCATAAAAAAAATGCCACAAAAAAAGTGACATTTCATGGGTTTTCAATGGCTGCTAACGCTTTATCCATTTGGCGTTCATTATATTTAATTGTATTGCTATTGCTTGATTCGATACCTCTCAAAACATTATTAGAATTTTGATAAAATCCATAGACAAAATCATTAATAGGTGTTTCTTCATCCCCATAGTATCTATTAATTACATATGCCTTAAAAATATTGCCTAATAAATAGGTCTCATCTTTTATATCAGCTAAATATTCTTTGTTTGTATATTCAGCTATTATGTAATTCTCAAATTCTTTAATTTCAGCCTTTGTCGAAGGATATTTTTTAGCGTAAGCTACGATAGTATCGAATTTTTCAGTAGAAGTATTGTTAAGCGCAGCAATCTCTTTCACTTTATCTTGCCAAGTGCCATCGTCTACTGTCTCAATCTTCGCTACAGGTTTTTCTTCATGCTTCTCTTTTTCAGAAGTTTCAGCATTATTTTGTGATAGTTCTCCTACTGCAATAAAAGACAAAATAAAAATGACGATTGAGATGCCTGTAAATTTTAACATTTTAACAGCTTTGATTTTATCCAATTTTATAAAATTAAAAATGGCAAGAAGCAGAAAAATCGCAGCTATTAAACCGCTTAGTATAAATATTACTGCTGATATATTGATCAAGTATTAAACTCCCTTTCATTTAATAATATGTAGTCATTCCAATATGACAGTTAATGTTACAATTATAATAGCAAAATAATCCTATATTTGAAATTATAATCTAGATACATTACATATATAGACAAGCCAAAGATTACTATAATACACTAACTTTTTACATTCACACCATTCTAAAATATAGGACTATTTTAGAATTTTGAATAATTTACATAATTTTATAGATTTACTAACTACTGTTTTAGTACACTGACTTTAAGAATGGAGAGGAGAAAGAGGAATGAAAAAAACAATTTTAGCTGGGGCTCTTAGTATTGCATGCTTTACAGGAGGCTTTGACTTACAGGCAAATGCGCAAGAAAATAGTGAGGTTAGTAGCATTATTCATCCTAAACAAATTGTAGCCGCAACTAATCAACTGCAATCTATGTCCTATCAAGATGTTTACAAAATATTTTTGCTCTCGAAGGCAGTTTTAGGTGATGAGCTAACTTTAGTATCAACACCAAATAGTATTACAGTGAAGATTTCGTTAGCAGCTATAATGCAATCCTATACAGATGGAACAAACTTATATCCAGAAGGGGAACAGGCATTTAAGACAGAGATTGAAGGATTTAAAAAATTATTTGGTGACGCTATACAAATGCGAATTACTCAATCTGGTAATAGCTTCAAAGCGGAAGTGTTTGCAGCTGGGAAATGGGAAGCATTGGACGCACAAGGCTTAAATAATATGATGATGGTATTTAGTCGTGCAGATATGGAATTAAAACCAGGTGGTTATTTCACAGATACAATCGGACATTGGGCTGAGAGCTATATCCAATTACTTTATCAAGCAGATATTATTAAAGGGACTTCTACTACAACCTTTAATCCAAATGGACAGGTAACACGTGGACAATTAGCTTCAATGATTTTCAATGCCGCAGGATTTGATGTTAATGAGGATTATGAGAGTCCAGCTACATATAGTGATTTGAATGGCTTCTGGGGTGCAAAAGAGGTTGCTATTTTAGAGGAGTATGGCTTAATTGATATTTTTGATGGAGATAAATTTGAGCCGAATAAACCTGTTACGCGTGAGGAAATGGCCTATGTAACAGCTAGCTACCTAGAAGCAATTGAATTTGATTTAAGCAAAGTGAGCAAGAATAACACCTTTACAGATAAGGATCAAATGCGTAAGGAAGCTGTGGAAGCAATCAGTGTTTTACAGCAATTACGCATAATCGATGGGGCAAATGGTAAATTTAATCCAAAGGGCAATCTTACACGTGCGCAGTTTTCAAAAATTTTATCGCTGACATTATTGCTAGCAGGTGAAGAAGAATAGTTTTAAATAAAAAAGAAGAGGCTGGGACAGAACTTAATTATTTTGAAAAATAACGAAAATGGATAATAAATTTTCCGTTTCACTGAGTTGATTGATTCTTCTTAAATCAAAAAAATGTTAGACCGAGATACAATCGATCTAACATTTTTTCTTTTTGTCCCAGCCTCTTTTTATTCAATTAAAGTATGGAATACATAGCTTAATAAATAGCCTAGAAAAACATAAATTATCAAGGACTTTAGTGTGACAGAACGAATATGATGCAAAATAAATTCAGATATACTTGTAGTGGCAATTAAGCCAATTGAGATTCCCATTAATACCCCCTGTGCTTTTTCAGATAAATCCCAGTATTGACCAATCCATATGAAAATACTAAAGAAAATAGAGAATACGATGAAGTAAAGAAAAAGTCTCCATAGTCGTTCTCCCTGGGATAGTAGTGCAGTTGAAAGTGCAAAGCCTTCTGGTAGGTGATGCAAAATAATAGAAGCTGTAATTGTAATACTTAATGCCGCATTCCCTAGTAAATTTCCCACAGTAAGACTAATGGGAATGGTGTGAATGATCATAGCAATTGCTAGCAGAGTGACAGAAGGGTTTTGCGAGTGGGAGGTATGAAAGATAGTATCAAGTATTTGAAAAATAAAATAACCAATAAAAATGCCAAGGATTAGACCAAATGCTTGATATAGGTGAAAAGAAGAAGGAACAATATCAAGTACTAGTATGCCAACAAGAAATCCGCCACATAATAATGATAAGCCCTGGGATGTATGCTGAAAAAGCTTCGAGAACACCCAGGCAATCGCTCCTCCTATGCTAATACTAAAAAAAAGAAAACCACCAAGTACCATTGCACTCAACTGCAAAATTCTTCACCTCATCCTAAACTTTCAGCGTATTACAAAATATATGCTAAGTAGAAATGAATATGATAATCGTATCTTTTAAAAGAAGAAGGTCCTAATTTGCGAATAAGTGAATGCCCCTAAATTTCAAAGTGATTGTTGAATACATAATTTATTCATAGATGAAAATGCATCATGAGGAAAGTAACCCTATTAAGGTATAAAAGATATACAGGTAAAAAATGTAGAAGAATCCGAATAAAAAAAGAAGGATGATATTTTAGTAAATTTTACATCTATGAATCAGATTTGCATTTCTATAAAGGGGTAGGAATCAAGGGGGATTATTACATAAGCTGCCACTGGAGGAAGCAAGTAAAGCATATCAAATCATCAATAATCGTGAGGATGAATGTATAAAAGTAATTCTTAAACCATAAAAATGCTGGGAAGGCAATTAAGCTTTCCTTCTTTTACATAAAAACAGGAATATCCTCAGTGCTGCTTCACTGAGGATATTCCTGTTAAAAGTGAATACCTGGTTTATCTATTAATTTACAGCCTGTGCCATATTTTGCTTTTAAGGCACCCTTAAAGGCAGTTTGTTCAAGCTCCGGAAATGCCTGCTGCCATAGTTCAAAGACATTATGACTAGCTGCAGTACCTTCCTTTGTTAGGCGGACAATATGGAAGCCATACTCATCATTGCATCGAGTTAATGGGCGATTTTCACGTACAGAAATAATTCGACCACTCTGTGTTATTTCATATAAACTATCATATCCAGAAATCATACGACTGACTTCATTGCAATCGGCATTTTTTTCATCTTTTGTTTCTTCCTTTTCTTCCTGTTGTGCTGGGAGCTGATCCACAACAACAAAATCCTTTTGAGAAGCTTTGTCACTCATTGTTGCCATCACGTTCATAATAGAGCCTATATAATGCGTAGGTTTCTCTTTCTCTTCCTCAAAAACGAATATATTGTAATCGGTTTTATTAATTTTTTTTATAATAATATTTCCTGTTGTAATAGTAAAACCGATAAATTTGTTTTTATTTAGTGCTTGTAGTGCTTGCTGCTTAGTTAATATCATCATTAAATCTCCTAAAAAATCATTTTTTCTATTCTACCATAAATTTAATGTCAATGTTTTTATAAATCAGCAGTGAGAAGATAGAGCTTCTATGAAAAAAACTGCATCAGAAAAGAAATGTTTGCTACCCTCTTAATTTTAATAATGGTAATATTAAGTAATGTTTGATTATATAGGTTCATCATAAAGGGTTTAGCTATGGTTTAACTGCATATGATGAACAATTCATTATATTTTGTAGGGAGTGTTAGGAGTTTGATAAATGTATTAGGAGGCATTGGTTTATTTTTACTTGGGATGACCATGCTTACTAACGGTTTAAAGGAGCTTGCAGGGGATGCTCTAAAAAAATGGTTGAATCGATTTACAGGAGGAACAATTAGTTCGGTTCTTTCAGGTACATTGATGACAATGATTGTTCAATCCTCTACTGCAACAACTCTGATTACAATTGGTTTTGTAAGTGCTGGACTGCTCACCTTTATACAGTCAATTGGTGTCATTATTGGAGCAAATATAGGTAGCACAAGCACAGGATGGATTATTTCACTTATTGGCTTCAAAATTAATATGCAGACAATGTCATTACCTTTTATTGCACTCGGTGTCTTTGTGCAATTATTAGCACCACGTGATTTTAAAGCGATAGGCGGGCTTTTGACAGGCTTTGGCTTACTATTTTTAGGTATTGATGTATTACAAGGAGGAATGGCATCTGTTCAGGATAAAATTCCATTCGATTCATTTCAGGCGGATTCTATAGGTGGTCAGCTTATTTTAATTGTGCTGGGTCTAATCATGACAGTGATTATGCAGGCTTCAAGTGCAGCAATTGCGGCCACTTTAACCGCTTTATATGCAGGAGCCATTGATTTTGAACAGGCGGCCTATTTAGTAATTGGTCAAAACATAGGAACTACTGCAACAGCCCTTTTTGCTGCGATTGGGGCGTCTACTGCTGCAAAACGTACAGCGATGACGCATGTCCTGTTTAACGTCGCCACAGCAATTATTGTTACAATTGGTGCAACATTGATGTTTGCATTAACGAAAAATGTGACGACATTCATTAATGGCAGCTTTGATGAAACATTAGGTATTGCTGTTTTTCACACTTTATTTAGTGTAATTGGTGCCATTATTTTCGTGCCGTTTGTCCGACCGTTTGCGAGGGCTATTGAAAAAATGATACCAGAGAAGGGTAATCATTTAACGCGTAATCTGGATGATAGTGTGGCAAAAATTCCTGGGGTAGCTGTAGAGGTTTCCTTTAATACACTACAGGACATCACAAAGGAATTAACAACAGTAATCGTATCCCTTATTCGAAGTAAAAAGATGACAACAGAAGCTGAAAGTAAATTAAATCTGATTGATGATGCTATTGAAAAAACACGCCTGTTTATGGATGCTATCCAATCGACTGCCACGAAGGATCGTCATAAGCATATTTCACTGTTACATGCACTTGATCACTTGCTTCGTTTGACAAAGGCATTACGAGAACAAAATCCAAGCGCCTTCCAGCTGCAATCTGCATTAACACAAAAATGGCTGGAGGTACTTGAGGAAGTTTTAGCAATAATCGATGAAGATGAACGTTTGCCTGAAATTTCCGTTCTATTAATGGAAACATCATCAGAGATGGCAGCTGTGCGACGAGATAAACGAAATGCCTATTTCGAGCATTCTGTTGAAAATGTTGTAGAGTTAGAGACAGCAGTATCGAAAGTGGAAGCGCTTCTATGGATCGATCGCCTAGTCTATCACTATTGGCGTACAACAGCACGTTTAGCAGAATATCAAACAGCAACGAAAAAAAACCGCCATGCTGAAACAGAAAAGAATGTTGCTGCCACAGAATAAAAAAATGCCCGACTCTTGTTTATGCAAAGAGTGCGGGCATTTTTTTATTGCAATTAAGTCAGAAAGGAAAGATGCTCGGGTATCCAAAGCAATTGCTCTGGTAAGCGGGAAAAGCGCTCGGGTGTCTAAGAAAACTGCTCAGCTGAGCGGGAAAAGCGCTCGGGTGTCTAAGAAAACTGCTCAGCTGAGCGGGAGAATCGCTCGGGTGTCTGAGAAAACTGCTCGGCTGAGAGGAAAAAACGCTCAGGTTCTAAGAAAATTACGCCAATAAAAGTATGATCACTCAGGGAACTGCATTACAAGTTGCACTAAAGTAGGTGACCACATTGTTATGAAAATCTGCTAAGCTAAACTGCAAAGAAGTTATTTGAACAGGCATCATCAAAAGGAGGTTTTTAGAATTCAACATGTATTTCATATGCAGTTAAAATGGGCAGAGGGTAGAAATGGGCAGGGAGAAATTGCTGCTGCTAATCTACACACGAACATTTCTATTCCTCGGGAAATGAATGGACCAGGAATTGGTACAAATCCGGATGAAATGCTACTGGGTGCAGCAGCTACGTGTTATTTAATTACACTGGCTGCTTTACTAGAAAATTCAAAGATAGAGGTGCTAGATCTATCTATGCAGGCTGAGGGCTTTGTCGATGTTACCAATGGTGTTTTTACCTATGAAAAAATTGTCCATAAGCCAAGTATTAAAGTACAAAGTCTCTCTGAACGTGAACTAAAAAGAATTTACCGCTTAGCCGAAAAGGCAGAACAGACGTGTATGATCAGCAAGGCATTGAAGGGAAATGTTCAAATTGAATGCCATGTACAGATTCTGCAGGCTTAGAGATTCAAAGCGAAAATGATGGTATTTCGATTCGAACTTCACTAATTAGCATTTTGAATATTTGCTATAAAAGAAAGGGCTATTGAGAAGAATTTATCTTTCTTGATAGCCCTCTTTTTTTATATTACTGGACCAAAAAAGTTCTAGAAATCATCTCTATGAATATATAGAGTTAAGTGCTAAAAATGAAGTTGATTTATCTAAGACTAGGCTGTTTCTAAGTTTGCTAAGAAAGGTGATTGATGTGCAACTAATTCGCATTAGAACTGATGATGAGCTTTTGTGGTACAAAAATATGTGGGATGACATTTTAGCGATTGAAGGCAATGATAATCCATTTATTGAGTTTTCCTGGTTTTGTAATTGGTGGAAAACTATGGGGAGAAGAGAGTGTGTAGAGCTTTATGCAGTTGAAGATAATGGGCAAATTATTGCCTTTTTCCCATTTGCGATTCGACTTCGTTGGGGAATACGAATCTATGCATTTGCAGGGGAAGAAAGTTCAAATTACTCTGGGCTTGTAGCACAAAAAGAATCCATGTTATCTGCAACAACCTTTGTCTTTGATCAGCTTATAAAAAAGCATAAGCATCTATTATTTTCATTTCATGGGTTACTAGAAAGCAAGGCGTCTACGAAGATATTAGAGCAATATTTTGTAGAAAGGCAACTACCTCCAAGTATTTTTCGAGTAGTAACTCCGTATATAGACTTTCGCGATATAGACTACCATACCCATTTTCATCAATGTAGTAAAAAGCACAATATGAATCATCGAGAAAGAACATTACGAAATATAGGCTCTTTAATAAGGAAAACCCCCTCTCAGGACGAGCTTTTGGAAATGTTTAATTTATTGGATGGACGTTGGACTAAACGGTTAGATACGAGTGCTTATAGAAAAGGTAAAAAGCGAGATTTTCTTGAACGTCTAACGCTCCTTAAAGGAGAAGCGCTACAAGTGAAGGTAGACGCACTAGTTTTTGAAGATCAATGGATTGCCTTTACCTCTGGATTTTGCTGTCGAGGGCGGTATATGACGTATTCCCTTGCCTATGAGCCTATTTTTCAAATATTTAGCGTTGGTCGAATAGCAAATCAGGAGAATATTAAACGAGCCTTCTCTGAGAACTACCACTTGTTTGACATGAGTATAGGCTATGAATCATATAAATTTGACTGGCGCTCAAACATTGACTTTACAAGGCAAATGCTTGTCAGCAGTGGGACGAGTCGAGCAAAGATTTTGGCAAATATGTATATCTTGAAGGCACGGCTAAAGGAATATGTAATACAGAATCAGCGCTTCGTTAAATGGAGGCGCAATACGCTAGAGCAATTACGATACTTAGTAAAGTATGGAAAAGTCAAAGATTGGCTAGAATATGGACAACTATTCGTAGAAAAGTTTATTCGTTTTAGGCAAGTGAATGTATATGAATTATCCCCATCAGAGAGTGTTCCGCCACAACGGCCTGTAGGAGATTTGTTTGAGAAAATGTCCATACAAGAGGCGATGCAGCTTAATCAGGAAGAAATCATTACTCTATTTTATAAGGGATATACTATATATAAAGATTCATTTGCTAAAACGACTCAGCCAGCGTTTGCCTTACATACGTCCTCTTTATATGTAGACAAAATGCAAATTGTTGAGGGTTTGCCAGAGCAGACTTATTTTTTAAGCTATGATGTTTATAAAAATATCGATATTATTACAGCTTTTTTTCAAAAAATCTATCCTTCACAAACACTCTGGATAACAGCGAATTTTTGGCAATGGCGTAAACGGAAGCGCTTGATAAAGCTGGGCTATAAACCTATTTCTCGAATGAAACATTTCAAATGTGCTCGTTTTCAGCGAACACATGTAGAAAAAAACACAGAGAGTGGGGGCGATGTTCATTCTGTCCATTAAAAGTAAGCGATGGAATATCGCAATGCAGCATTTTTACTTTGTAGAAAAGCCAGCAAATGTTCGAAAATCAATGAAGGTAATTGGCTATACACATTCACTTGTTCCGAGCCGAAAGCTTGTTAAAAGTGAGACAGTTCATATTCATCTTACAGAAAGTGCATTGTCATTGTATCTTGCACTATCAGAAAGCAACCGAAAAATACTTCGTCGTGCTCAAAAAGAAGCCTATCAAGTTTTTATTTATAAGGAGCCATCTGAAGAAAATTTACGAGCCTTTCAGCAGTTTTATAATAATTTTGCTAAAAGAAAAAAACTTGAATCCATCAGTAAGTCTCAAATGGAAGCCATTCTGCTGTTAAATAGAAAGGGAGCTTTATGGTTGTCTGAAATTCGAAGCATTTGTGGACAAACTTTATGCTATAGACTTGATATTGTACATGCTAAAAAGGCAATGTCCTATTATGTTGCCACTTGTCATTCTCAAACGACGCCCGATCATTTAAAACGTCCTATCCGTTACGCCAATCGCTTCTTACTTTGGCACAATTTATTACATCTAAAGGAGCAAGGATTTGTTTTATATGATATGGGGAAGCTAACGGATGATCAAAATGTTCGAGAATTTAAGTTAAGCTTTGGTGGACAGGTAGTCAATGTTTATTCTGGTTATATTGCTCATTCCAAAATTAGTGCACTGTTATTGGGTGTGCAAAAATGGAGGAAGTAGCAATCGAACTTAATCATGGGGGTCTAGTAATATCATTGGATTTTGAGTTGAATTGGGGTGTCCATGATACATTTAGATATGGGCAATACAATAAAAACATTAATGGTGTACGTCAAGCATTACCTAAAATTTTAGCGTTATTTGAACAATACGGCATTCATGCGACTTGGGCTACGGTTGGACTGTTATTTGCAGAGTCAAAGGCGGAAATGGCTCATTATTTACGAGGAATCCCAGTGAAATATGACAATATGCGCTATGCAGCTCATATGCAGCTTGCCAAGGTTGGAGAAAATGAAGAACAAGATCTTTTACATTTTGGTAAATCCTTAATTGAGAGAATTAAATGTACCCCTCATCAGGAGATTGGAAGCCATACATTTTCTCATTTCTATTGTTTAGAAAAGGGTCAAACTGAAGCCGATTTTCGTTCCGATTTACATGCTACTGCAATGATTTGTGAGGAGTCTACTGGACCAATGAAGTCGATTGTCTTTCCACGTAATCAGGTGAATAAAGCCTATTTTGCAGCATGTCGAGAAGTGGGTTTGATATGCTATCGCGGAAATGAAAATCATACATTATATAGTTCTCAAAATGTTAGTCGATCAATAAGAATCAAAAAATGGATGGATAGTTATATGAATATAACAGGAAATCATTTGGTCACTTTAGAGGAAATGCAAAAGGATACATTGATTAATATTCACTCAAGTGCATTCTTAAGACCATATTGCAGCTCTTTACGTTTTTTAGAGGGCTTAAAAATGAAACGTATTAAAGAGGCAATGCATGAGGCTGCGACAACAAAGACATTTTATCACTTATGGTGGCACCCTCATAATTTTGGCAAGAAATTAGGCAAAAACTTAGCCATGCTTGAAGAGATTTTACAGTATTATCAAGAGCTATCTCAAAAATATAACTATAAAAGTTATGCCATGTACGAGGTGGCAGAGCTTTGTCATCATTTATCTAAACAGAAAAAATAGCAAACTAGAAAATGCTCTAGTTTGCGTTTTTTAATTTTAATGGAAGTTTCAGCTCACAAGAATGACAATTTTTAAAAAATAAAAGGGAAAATACAGAAGTATGCCGAAAATGTAATTACTTATGGTACTAAAAATATTGAAAAGCTCGAAGTATTAGTAGGGGGATAGTTGAATGACAGAAAGACAGCAAAGGCCGATTTGGATTCAAAATATTTCGCAATTAGTGACACTTGCTAGTGAAAAAAAAGGTCCACGTATACGTGAGGAGATGAAAGAGTTAGGGATTATTGAAGGTGGAAGTGTCTGGATTGAAGATGGCGTTATTCATGATGTAGGAACAACACGTGAATTGATTTTGAAGTATTTACCGCGAGCAGAGGAAGCGGACATTGTAGATGCTACAGGAAAAATCGTGACGCCTGGTTTGATTGATCCACATACGCATGTTGTTTTTGGTGGCAGTCGAGAGCATGAATTTGAAATGCGTTTAGAAGGTGCGAGTTATATGGATATTATGAATGCTGGCGGCGGAATACATGCGACAACTAGAAAAATACGTGCATTGTCCGAAGAGCATATTTTCAACCAAACTACGAGACGATTAGATTTATTTTTACAGCACGGTGTGACGACACTTGAAAGTAAAAGTGGCTATGGGCTTGATTTGGACAATGAGCTAAAGCAATTACGCGTGATGCGAAAATTGCATGAAAAGCATCCAATAGATATTGTGCCAACCTTTATGGGTGCTCATGCTGTGCCAGAGGAGTATCGGGATAATCCAGAGCAATATATCAAACTTGTCATCGAGGAAATGATTCCTGCAGTTGTTGAGGAAGGTTTAGCTAAATTTATTGATGTATTTTGTGAGGTCGATGTGTTTACCCCTGAGCAATCAGAGCGTATTTTATTAGCAGGTAAGAAGAAGGGGCTTATTCCAAAAATCCATGCTGATGAAATTGCTGAAAACCAGGGAGCATTTGTAGCGGCAAAGGTAGGAGCAATCTCAGCTGAGCATTTACTGAAAGTATCCGATGAGGGAATTCAAGAGCTTGCAAATTCAGGTGTTATAGCATGTTTATTACCAACAACAGCCTTGTATCTTGGCGAAAATCCAGCTCGTGCAAGAGATTTAATTGACGCAGGTGTGCCTGTAGCTATTTCTACGGATTGCAATCCTGGGTCTTCTCCAACGATTTCAATGCCGCTTGTGATGAATCTAGCATGTATTATGATGAAAATGACACCTGCAGAAAGCCTGTGTGCTGCGACATATAATGCTGCTTGTGCACTTCAAATTGAAGACCGTGCAGGTTCCATTGAAGTAGGGAAACAAGCAGATTTAGTACTATGGGATGTACATAATCACCAAAAGTTACATTATATTTTTGGTGTCAATCACGTAAAAAAAGTTTGGAAAAATGGTGTAAAGGTGGTCGGTTAATATGTTTATTCAATCAGATTGTCAATGGAAGCAGGAAAAGGGCTCAGCTATGCATCAATGGATTAAGCAAAAGGACAATCCGCATCCAAATGATGTAGATATTATCATATATGGAGCTTTATTATCGTATGCAAGTGAACCTTCAAAAAAGGCCCAATATCCAACGGCATTTCGAAGGGTATGGCCAAGCTTTCAATCCTATAATTTAGATGAGCAAGTCGATTTACGTTCGTTAGCAGTCGTAGATGTTGGTGATGTAGCCATTTATGCGACAGATAAGATGCTTTCTGAATCGGCTATCGAGGCAGCAGCAGAAAATTTAAGTACTGCTTATCCAAAAGGCTTTACCTGTCTTCTAGGTGGAGATCATACTATTACAGGTTGTTCAATCAAAGGAATTAAAAATGCATTCCCACAGGAACGAATTGGCATTATCCAAATTGATACACATTTGGATGCTCGTAATCAAGAGGAAATTGGTTTAGCGATGGATTCCCCAATTCAGAAGCTGATAGCTGAAGGCATTGTAGAGGGGAGACATATCTATAATGTCGGATTACATGGCTTTTTTAATTCGCCTGAAATGATTCACTATGCAAAAGAACAGGGAATTCATATGATTACGTTAAAGCAAATGCGACGTGATGGCATTCAGCTAACGATTCGTGAAATGCTTCGTCAGCTGATGTATCAGGTAGATCGCATTTATGTATCTGTAGATTTAGATGCGTTAGATATTACGTTCGCACCAGATGTCCCAGCAGCAACACCGGGGGGATTAACAGCCTATGAATTATTTGATATTTTAAAGCTCATTGGTGAAAATGAAGGCGTTCGCCATATTGACTTTGTTTACGCAGATCCAAAGGAAGGCGATCTGCGTCCAGAAACAGTAAAGATGGGTGTAACAGCATTTTTACAATGGCTAACGGGTATTAAATTGGATCACCGTAATCGTCTATCAACAAAAACGAAAGCCTTGATTAGATAGTGATGTAATGATTTGTTTGTTGGTAATATTTACACAATGAGGTCTTAACATCTCTATAGTAGATTTTTTGCTAACTAGCTGAGGTGCAAACGCCAGTATAAAGCTCCAAGAGGATGTCTCAGATTTAATTGAGCTTGAAAAATCCTGACACAATTACGCTAGGGCGTAACTGATAATAGTTTGCTATAATAGAACAATGTTAATAATTAAGTGATGGATAAATACAATCATTGTATTGTTATAGAGAGGACTATTTATGATGACAACGAAACCAAAATTACTGATTGTTGATGGCATGGCACTTTTATTCCGCTCATTCTTTGCCTCAGCTGCAATGGGGCATTATATTCGTCTTGCTGATGGTACGCCGACTAATGGTGCCCAAGGATTTGTGCGTCATGTATTAACAGCACAATCTATCATGAGACCGACCCATCTTGCTGTTTGTTGGGATATGGGTGCACATACATTTCGCAATGAATTATTTGATGGCTATAAGGCAAATCGACCTTCACCACCAGATGAAATGCTACCGCAATTCGATATGGCTAAAAATTTATCCCAACAAATCGGCTGGCAAAATTTCGGCGTTAAAGGGATGGAGGCTGACGACTTAATTGGCTCAATGATTACAAAGTGGCAGGATGAGGCTGATATTACCGTAATTAGTGGAGATAAGGATTTACTGCAGCTTTTAAGACCATCAACAGAAATTGCTTTTACGAAAAAAGGCTATACAGAGTATGACGTATATACAGATACGCGTTTTAAAGAGGAGTATGGTATTGAGCCAATTCAATTTGCACAGGTTAAGGCTTTTATGGGGGATACAAGTGATGGCTACCCAGGAGTTAAAGGTATTGGACCAAAGCAGGCGCTTACACTTATTCAAACATATGGGACGATTGAAAATGTACTGACTTCATTAGATGAATTAAAGCCGGGTCAACGTACAAAAATTCAAGAAAATGTAGACATGCTAAAGCTGTCACACGAGCTTGCAACTATTCAAACAAATATTCCAATTGATGCAGATTTCTCTCATCTCATGGTACCGAACTATGAGCCGCAATTGTTTAAAGAAATTGAGGAACGCGGTTTTACATTAATAGCCAAACAGGCACGATCATTGTATACACTAATTTAATAATGGTTATTAAGCGCAGAGTATAGAATTATGCTCTGCTTTTTTGATGATAATTTTTGCAACCTTTTAGTTGATATATTGAGTCGAGGAATTAAGAACAAAAATTAGGCGAGATTTTTATAAAGCTTAATACCTTCATATTATCTTTAAATGAGGCTGTTCGGATTTTACTTTCACGATTAGGACCACCATTATCGTGGAAAATTAACAATAGTTCATCATTTCGTATTTCATAGCCAATAAGAGGTACCCAGTGATAGGCAAAAGCGGATTTTTTATCTTGCCAATTTAGGCTGAAATAGCGGTCAAAGCGTATAGCGACTGGACGACCCGCATCGATTTCTAGTAGTGCCTCCTTTAATGAACAATTACGAATATCCCATGCTGGATAGAGGCGCCGAAGATTATGAATGAGGCGCCATTTGAATAATCCAATTTTCGTGCCGCCAAGGAGTTTATAAAGCTCATTTATTGAAGGAGCTGACCCATCTAAATAGTTTAAAATTACATGTACCGTTGTAGGTCCACAGGCTGAATTACGATAGTTTGGCGAAATGGATGCATCGTATTGTGATTTTCCATGTAATGATAATTGTTGGCGCATTATATTCTCCTTTGTAAAAGAGCCACATTTCAAAATGAAATGCAGCTCTTTGTTTGATATTTTTATGCGGATAAGTAATCTATAGCTTGCGTCTGACGTTCGCTTTCACTACAGACCAGTAGCTCTTTTTTGTCAATTATACAATTTTTTCAGCCCAGTTAATTATTGCTGTGCAGACAAGAAATCTGTTACTTGTGGCTGACGCTTCGCTTTCGCCACAGATCAGTAGCTCTTCTATGTCAATTATACAATTTTTTAGCCAGCTAATTATTGCTGTGCAGATAAGAAATCTGTTACTTGCTGAGGTGTTTTTGCATTAGCACTATGTAAGTGTGCTAATTTTTCACCGTTTTGGAAAATTAGTAGGCTTGGAATACCCATAACATCATATTTGTCTGCAATTTCTGGAAGCTCATCACGGTTCAGCTCGTACCAGTCATATTGGCTGTATTCTTCAATAATTGGATCGATGAACATATTCATACGTGTGCAATCGGGGCACCAGCCAGCGTAAAATTTCACTAGTACCTTTTGGTCACCTGAGATCAGTTCATTAAATTGTTCAGCAGTTGTAATTGTTTTCATTAGTATTTCACTCTCCTTGCTTTCCATTCTACACATTTTTTACGTATCCTGAAAGTTTTCTGTTTGGGATAATTGGTAGCTACTTATTGTCCTGTTTTTGCTCGTAAAAAACAAAAAAAGTTGTATATTGCAAAAATAAATGAAGAAAAAAGATTGCTAAATTAGACAAAATAATCTACACTAAAAACAGAAAAAGTAGTTTTATCTTCATTCGCTACCGATAATCGCTGAATGAAGATAGGTCTTGGTTGTATGTTACAGATGTTAGGCTGAATTAAGCTAGTCGTATGAAAAATCTGGACAAAAATACACAAAGGCAAACTTGATATTTTTTTGGCCAAAAAATGAATGGCTATTCATTCAATGGGAGAATAAGGGGGAAATGCTTGTGACTTACAATATTAAAAAAGCAGCTGTTCTAGGTTCAGGTGTTATGGGCTCTGGTATTGCTGCACATTTAGCAAACATCGGTATTCCAACACTATTATTAGACATTGCACCGAAGGAACTAACAGCAGAGGAAGAAACGAAGGGACTTTCTCTAGAGCATCCTGCTGTAAGAAATCGTATTGTGAATGGAGCCCTTCAAAAGTTAGTAAAGCAAAAGCCAGCACCACTTACTTCTAAGAAAAATTTATCACTACTAACGGTCGGCAACTTTGAGGATGATTTAGGGAAGTTAAAAGATGTAGATTGGATTATTGAAGTTGTCGTTGAAAATTTAGCGATTAAGCAAAGCCTATATGAAAAAATTGATGCTGTACGTACTTCAGGAACAATTGTTAGCTCAAACACTTCTGGTATCAGCATTAATGCAATGGCTGAAGGGCGCTCAGAGGATTTTCAAAAGCATTTCTTAGGCACTCACTTCTTCAATCCGCCACGCTATTTAAAATTACTTGAGGTCATTCCAGCCAATACCACAGCACCAGAGGTTGTAAGCTTTATGAAAACATTTGGCGAGGATGTACTTGGAAAAGGCGTGGTGCTTGCCAAGGATACACCAAACTTTATTGCCAACCGTATTGGTACATACGGTTTACTAATCACTTTACAAGAAATGGTGAAGGGGAAATATTCAGTCGGTGAGGTTGATTCTGTAACGGGTCCATTAATTGGGCGTCCCAAATCTGCAACCTTCCGTACTTTAGATGTTGTTGGTTTAGATACATTTATCCACGTAGCGAAAAATGTTTATGATCAAACTACTGGTGAAGAGCAGCAAGTATTTGCAGTACCAGAATTTTTACAAAAAATGGTGGAAAATGGCTGGCTGGGCGCAAAGTCTGGTCAAGGTTTCTTCTTAAAGCAAGGTAAAGAAATACTTGAAATTGACCCAGATACATTAGAGTATAGCCCAGTGAAAAAATTAAAAACACCTTCTATTGAAATGGCAAAACAAACTCGTGGTCTAGCTAATAAGGTAAAAGCTTTAACATATGCCAAGGATCGTACAGGAGAATTATTATGGGGTATCTTCGCTCCAACACTTATTTACTCTGCACAGCTATATGGCGAAATCGCTGATGATATCGTAGCAATTGATAATGCGATGAAATGGGGCTTCGGCTGGCAGCAAGGTCCGTTTGAAATATGGGATGCGCTTGGCGTAAAAGATTCCGTCACAAAAATGGAGGCAGAGGGACGTGAAGTACCTGCATTTGTAAAAGAAATGTTAGCAAATGGTATTGACACTTTCTATACAGAAATTGATGGTGACTTAGCATACTACAATGGTTCCGAGTATGTAAAAGTACCAGTAAATGAAAAGGAAATTAACTTAAAACGCTATAAGAAAAAGCATGGTGTTATTAAATCAAATACAGGTGCTAGCTTAATAGATTTAGGAGATGGTATTGCATTATTAGAATTCCATTCTCAGTCGAATGCTATTGGTTTAGATATTATCCAAATGATTAACTTTGCGGTGGATGAAGTAGAGACCAACTACAAGGGCTTAGTCATCGGCAATCAAGGGAAAAACTTCTGTGTTGGCGCAAATCTAGGCATGATTTTAGTAGAAGCACAGGATGATAATATTTTTGAGTTAGATTTTGTGATTAAAGCGTTCCAAGATGCGATGCAAAAAATTAAATATTCTCGTAAGCCTGTTGTCGCAGCACCGTTTGCCATGACTCTTGGTGGTGGAGCAGAGGTATGTTTACCAGCTGCACATATTCAGGCAACGATGGAAACCTATATGGGGTTAGTGGAAGTGGGCGTTGGCTTAATTCCAGGTGGAGGTGGTAATAAAGCACTCTATCAAAAATTCCTAAAAGGTTTACCGAATGGCGTCGAGATAGATTATCAACATATTGCTAATAAAGTATTTGAAAAGATTGCGATGGCAAAAGTTTCAACATCTGGTGAGGAAGCACGAGAAAACAACTTTTTAAACTTTGTAGATGGTATTTCTGTTAATTCGGACCATCAATTATATGACGCGAAGCAGGCAGCATTAGCGCTTTACGAATCAGGTTATCAACCACCTGTGCCAACAAAGGTGCCTGTGGTCGGTGCATCGGGCTACGGTACATTACTTATGGGAGCGCAAGGTATGTATGAGTCAGGCTTTATTAGTGAGCATGATTTAAAAATTGCTAAAAAGTTAGCTTATGTTCTTGCAGGCGGTAAGGTTCCATACGGCACATTAGTCGATGAGCAGTATCTATTAAATTTAGAGCGTGAGGCATTCCTTAGCCTTGTTGCTGATCCACTTTCACAGCAAAGAATGCAGCACATGCTGTTAAAAGGGAAACCACTTCGTAACTAATGAACGAAATAGACAAATCTTGCACATGAAACAAAGGGGGATTAATACGATGCGTGAAGCCGTTATTGTAGCAGGAGCACGAACTCCAATTGGAAAAGCAAAAAAGGGTTCTTTAGCAACAGTGAGACCAGATGATTTTGGTGCCGTAGTTGTCAAAGAAACATTAAAAAGAGCTGGCTATGAAGGGCCGATTGATGATTTGATTTTAGGCTGTGCTATGCCGGAAGCTGAGCAGGGGATGAATGTAGCGCGCAGTATTGGCGCACTAGCAGGATTACCAGATACAACACCAGCACTAACAATAAATAGATTCTGTTCATCAGGCTTACAAGCCATTGCTTATGCAGCAGAACGAATTATGCTGGGTCATTCGAAGGCGATACTTGCTGGTGGCGTCGAGTCAATGAGTATGGTGCCAATGGTGGGAAATACACCACGTTTGAATCCGACTTTAGCTGAAACTGCTCCTCGTTATTATATGGGAATGGGGCATACAGCAGAGGAAGTCGCACGTCAATACAATGTTAGTCGAGAAGATCAAGATGCCTTTGCTGTTCGTTCGCATGCGCTTGCTGAGAAGGCGATTAAAGAAGGTAAATTCAATGATGAGATTGTTCCTATAGAGGTGGAGCAGCATTTCGTGGATGCTAACAATAAACCACAAGTGAAGAAATTCACGTTTAGTATGGATGAAGGTGTACGTCCAGGTACATCTTCAGAAGGTTTAGCAAAACTACGTCCAGCTTTCCATGTAAAAGGTAGTGTGACTGCTGGTAATGCCTCTCAAACATCTGATGGAGCAGCAGCTGTACTAGTGATGGATCGTGAGGAGGCTGATAAGCAAGGACTGACGCCAATGGCAAAATTCCTAGGCTTTGCAGTTGGGGGCGTACCACCTGAAGTAATGGGTATTGGGCCGATTGTGGCAGTGCCAAAAGCGTTAGAAATTGCAGGATTATCAATAGATGATATTGATCTATGGGAAATCAACGAAGCTTTTGCGTCACAATCATTACAGGTTGTACGTCATTTAGGTATTGATCAAGATAAAGTAAATGTGAATGGCGGAGCAATCGCATTAGGTCATCCACTAGGCGCAACTGGAGCTATTTTAACATTAAAGCTTATTCATGAATTGAAGCGTCAAGGTAAGAAATATGGAGTTGTAACAATGTGTATTGGCGGCGGTATGGGTGCTGCAGGCGTATTTGAAATTCTGTAGTAATTGCTAGATAAGCTTGAGGTGTACTGTTTACGGTTGCCTCCGAACATGTATATTTCAAGCTTTTCTATATAGGAACATTAGGGGATTAAACAATCGAAAATGGATATATTGGGAGGAATTAATCATGACAGAAAAAACAACGGATTTCATTAAAGGCGGCGGATTTCTTGTTGAAGATGTGGAATTAGATCGTGTGTTTACACCTGAAGATTTCACAGATGAGCATAAAATGATTGCAAAAACGACAGAAGAATATGTAACAAATGAAGTACTACCAGTCGTTGAAAACTTAGAGCATCATGAATTCGAGCATTCAGTTCGTCTTCTGAAAAGTGCTGGGGAGCTAGGTTTACTAGGTGCAGATGTACCTGAAGAATATGAGGGCTTAGGATTAGACAAAGTATCTTCTGCCTTAATCGCAGAAAAAATGTCAGTTGCGGGTGGTTTCTCAATTACGCATGGTGCACATGTGGGTATTGGTTCATTACCAATTGTATTGTTTGGTAATGAAGAGCAAAAGCAAAAATACTTACCAAAGCTAGCTTCAGGTGAATTAATTGCTGCCTACGCATTAACAGAGCCAGGTTCTGGTTCTGATGCATTAGGGGCAAAAACGACTGCAAAACTAAATGATGCAGGCACTCATTATATTCTAAATGGTGAAAAGCAATGGATTACAAATGCAGGCTTTGCAGACGTATTTGTTGTGTACGCTAAAATCGATGGCGATAAATTCTCTGCATTTATCGTAGAACGTGCATTTAACGGTGTTTCAGTGGGGCCTGAAGAGAAGAAAATGGGGATTAAATCTTCATCCACTCGTACATTAGTGTTAGAAGATGCAGAAGTACCTGCAGAAAATCTATTAGGTGAAATCGGCCGAGGACACGTAATTGCCTTTAATATTTTAAATATTGGTCGTTATAAACTAGGTGTTGGTACAATTGGCGGATCTAAACGCGCATTAGAGCTGGCGATTCAATATACAAACCAACGTCAGCAATTTAAAACAAAGCTATCTGATTTCAATCTTACAAAAGAGAAATTATCAACAATGGCTTCTCAATTGTATGCTTCTGAATCATTAAATTATCGGACTGTTGGTCTATTTGAGGATCGTTTAAGTCAGTTAAGCCCTGAAGAGCAAAAGCAAGGAAAAGTAATTGCAGGTGCTATCGCTGAATATGCAATTGAATGCTCTATTGCGAAAGTATTTGGATCAGAAACATTAGACTATATTGCAGATGAAGCAGTACAACTTCATGGCGGTTATGGCTTTATGGCTGAATATGAGGTAGAGCGAATTTATCGCGATTCTCGTATTAATCGAATTTTTGAAGGAACAAATGAAATTAACCGTATGATTGTACCAGGTACATTTATGAAGAAGGCATTAAAGGGTGAGCTTCCATTATTACAAGTGGCTCAAAATTTACAGCAAGAGCTGCTTATGCTAATGCCTGAAGATATTGGTACAGAGCCATTAGCACAAGAAAAATATCTAGTGAAAAATGCAAAGAAAATCGCAGTATTAGCTGCAGGCTTAGCAGCACAACGCTTTGGTCCGAAGCTTGATCAAGAGCAAGAGGTATTGGTGAATATTGCGAATATCGCTAACCAATTATTTGCGATGGAGTCAGCTGTATTACGTACTGAGAAAGCAATTGCACGTGATGGTGCTGAAAAAGCACAGCAAAAATTACTGTATACGCAAATCTTCTGTCAGGAAGCATTTGCAGAAATTGAAAAAGAGGCAAAAGATACAATTCTTGCTTCAGCGGACGGAGATGCAGCGCGCATGACGCTATCTGCACTACGTAAGCTAACACGCAACAATCCTTACAACTTAATCGCGAAGAAACGTGAAGCATCTGTTAAGTTGATTGACGCAGAAAAATATGTAGTGTAATAAATAAAACAGCCTAGCTATCTTTAATTGGATAGCTGGGCTTTTTATGGTTGAGACGGATAGAATTCAGAGAGTAACGGATAGATTTACAAAAGTGACTGATAGAAACATCGAAGTGACGGATAGAATTAAGAAAGAGATGGATAGACTGTAGTGGAGTCTGGATTTTGGGGAGAGAACAGCTAAAACTGTTTCATTTTGGTTTGTAAGGTTATGATGGTATACTACAGAAAATGAGGAAGACACAGAAAATTCAGTGTCCTAAAAAGAAAGTAGAGGAGCCTTTCAATGACGATTCAATTTATCCAATATCCAAAATGTACAACTTGTAAGAAAGCGCAAAAATGGCTAAACGACAATGATATAGCGTATGAAGAGATACACATTGTAGAACAACCACCTACAAAGGACGAATTAACTAAGCTATGGCAAACAAGCGGAATACCACTGAAAAAGTTTTTTAATACGTCTGGCATGAAGTATAGAGAGCTTGGTTTGAAGGACAAACTTGCTGATATGACTGAGGAGGAGCAGCTCGAGCTACTTGCTTCTGATGGTATGTTAATCAAACGTCCAATCGTTACTGATGGTAAAAAAGTAACTTTAGGGTTTAAAGAATCTGATTTTGAGCAAGCTTGGAAATAGCCGTAATTATCCTTGTTTTTATAGTAGAAGTATGGCAAACTGAAAGTGAATATATTACATATTTATGGAGGGGTTTTTTGCATGAGCACACCTAAAGACTTACGATACTCTGAAGAACATGAATGGGTAAAAGTAGAAGATGGAAAAGTACGTATCGGTATTACTCACTTCGCACAATCTGAATTAGGAGATATCGTTTTCGTTGAGCTTCCACAAGTTGGCGATGAAATCAAAACAGACGATCCATTCGGTAGCGTAGAATCAGTGAAAACTGTTTCTGAATTATATGCACCAATCTCAGGTACAGTAGTTGAAGTAAATGCAGATTTAGAAGATAGCCCAGAATTCGTTAATGAATCACCATATGAAAAAGCTTGGATGATCGTTGTTGAGCCTGCTGATGCATCAGAAGTTGAAAAGCTTATGACAGCAGAGCAATACGAAGAAATGATCGCTGAATAAGACAAGCCCTAATAGAAAAACGTCGGCATTTACCGACGTTTTTTATTATCTTCATGGCTGGTAAGATAGTTTGCTTCTCAATGGGTGTCTAACATTACCATCGTTAGTACTTAATTGATATAATGATTATAAGGAAAAGGGATATGTCTAATGGGGGTGGCGTGATGTTCGAGGGAAAATGCTTAATTGTTGAAGGCCGTTCGGATAAGCTTCAAATTGAACCTATTTTAAGTGAAGATGTCACAATACTTTGTACGAATGGTACAATTGGTGTGCATCAATTAGAAGTGTTGCTTGATCCATATGAAGGCTGTGAGCTTTATACATTTTTTGATGCAGATCCATCAGGAGATAAGCTGCGGGCATTAATGGACAGACATTATCCAGAGGCAGAGCATTTACGTACAATGCCAACGTATAAAGAAGTCGAGACAACTCCAAGAAAGATATTAGCAATGATATTGCTACGAGCACATTTCTCAATCCATAATCAATTTATTTTGTAAGGTTGCGTGAAAAAATGGAAGAATGGTCAAAAGAGCAGTGGGTCGCGGCTATCCAGTCGGGGGAAAGAGCTGCCTTTTATTTATATACACCTTTGTGTGGTACATGTGCTGTAGCATCGAAAATGATGATGATTGTTGAGCAATTACTGCCTAAGCTTCAAATCGGCAAAGCAAACCTAAATTTTGTTGAGGAGATTGCTTTAGATCACGAAATCGAGAGTGTACCTTGTCTACTCGTCTGTGATGGCGGAAAAGTGACAGAAAAAATCTATGCTTTTCAATCCGTACCATTTTTATACGAATTGTTAAAAAAATCAATTGACTGAAGTTTGCTAGCATGGTAAAGTAACAAATAGATTACTAAAACATTAAATATATCGAACTCTTATGAAGAGTGGCGGAGGGAAGTGCCCTATGAAGCCCGGCAACCATCACAAAGTGAAAAGGTGCCAAATCACCCAAAGATTTATCTTTGAAAGATGAGAGAACGGTTGAGCGTATAAATACGTGACCCCTTCTACTTGTCTGTGAGTGAAGGGGTTTTCTATATGAGAAAAGGAGTATTCGCTATGATCCAGCTTCAAAATATTACGAAGAAATACAAAACCGCAAATGGCGAATTAACAGCAGTCAAAGACGTAAACCTTTCCATTAATAAAGGTGAAATATTTGGCATTATCGGCTATAGTGGCGCTGGTAAAAGTACGATGATTCGTTTATTGAACGGCTTAGAAAAGCCTACATCTGGTACGGTGAAGGTTAACAATCAAGAGTTTTCATCTATAAAGGGGCAAAAGCTCAGAGATGCTAGACAAAAGGTAAGTATGATTTTCCAGCATTTTAATCTACTATGGTCTAGAACCGTTGCTGAAAATATCGCTTTTCCACTAGAAATCGCAGGTGTTTCAAAGGCACAGCGTGATGCACGTGTGAAAGAATTGATTACCCTTGTTGGTTTAGATGGACGTGATCAGGCGTATCCATCACAGCTATCGGGTGGTCAAAAGCAACGTGTCGGTATTGCTAGAGCGCTAGCCAATAATCCAGAGGTTTTATTATGTGATGAGGCAACCTCAGCACTTGATCCAGAGACTACGGATGCAATCTTGGATTTACTTGTTGATATTAACGAGCGTTTAGGATTAACAATTGTGTTAATTACACATGAAATGCACGTTATTCGTAAAATCTGTCATCGTGTAGCAGTAATGGAGGCAGGAGAAATAGTAGAACGTGGTGAGGTTTTACAAGTATTTCAAGCACCACAAGCCACTATTACGAAAAAATTTGTGTCTCAAATTACAGATACAAAGGAAACGCAGGAGACGGTTGCACAAATAAAAGCAAATTATCCAACTGGACAACTTGTTAAGCTAATTTTTGTCGGCGAAAAAACAGAGCAACCTGTTATTTCACACCTCGTCAAGCACTTTGATGTAGAAGTCAGTATTGTGCATGGTAATATCTCTCAAACGAAAAACGGTGCTTACGGTACACTTATTGTGCAAATTGATGGTACAGAGGCAAATGTTGCTGATGCATTAGGTTACTTAAATACAGTCGAAGTACAAACGGAGGTGATTTCAAATGCTAACTAATCTCTTTCCGAATGTCGACTGGGAGCGAATGTGGACAGCTACCTATGAAACATTGTATATGACTGCTTTTTCAACCGTAGTAACATTCATCCTTGGATTAGTAATTGGAATCGTATTATTTTTAACAAGTCCACATCAACTTTGGGCTAATAAGATTGTTAATTTTTTAACAGGATCACTCGTAAATATTTTCCGTTCACTTCCATTTATCTTGTTAATTATTTTATTAATTCCATTTACGAAATTCTTGTTCGGCACAATCCGAGGTGCCAATGCTGCGTTGCCAGCACTAATTATTGGTGCTGCACCATTCTATGCACGTATGGTATTAATTGCATTACGTGAAATTGATAAAGGGGTAATCGAGGCAGCCCGTTCTATGGGTGCTAAAACTTCTACTATTATATGGAAGGTGTTAATTCCAGAATCATTACCAGCACTTATTTCAGGTATTACTGTAACAGCAGTCGCACTTGTTGGGTATACAGCTATGGCTGGAATTATTGGTGCAGGCGGGTTAGGAAACTTAGCTTTCTTGGACGGCTTCCAACGTAATCGCTCTGATGTGACATTAATGGCAACTATTCTAATCTTAGTAGTCGTATTTATTATTCAATGGATAGGCGATATGATTACTGCTAAAACAGATAAACGTTAAAGGTTATTTCGGTTTTCTACCGTTAACATATTTTTGAACAAAATAAAAGGGAGTGTAATAAAATGAAGAAGTTATTAGCGGGATTATTCTTATCAGTATTAGTACTAGCTTTAGCTGCTTGTGGTGCTGGTAAAAAAGATGATGCAAGCTCAGGTGCATCAACAGAAGATAAAACAGATAGTAAAGAAAATGTAACATTAACAGTAGGTGCTTCAAATACACCACACGCAGTTATCCTAGAAAAAGCAAAACCGATTTTAGCTGAACAGGGTATTGATCTTAAAATTGAAACGTATACAGATTATGTATTACCTAACCAAGATTTAGACTCTAAAACACTTGATGCTAACTATTTCCAACATATTCCTTATTTGGAGCTTCAAATTAAAGACAATGGCTATGATTTCGTAAATGCAGGTGGTGTTCATATTGAGCCAATCGGCATCTACTCTAAAAAATATAAAACACTTGATGAACTACCAGAGGGCGCAACAATTCTACTTTCTAGCTCAGTTGCAGACCACGGTCGTATGCTTTCATTATTGGAAGCTAAGGGCTTAATTAAACTAAAAGACGGCATTGACAAAACAGCAGCAGAGCTTAAAGATATCGCTGAAAATCCTAAAAACTTCAAATTCGATGCAAATACTGCTCCTGAAATGCTTGTACAAATGTACGAAAATAATGAAGGTGATGCGGTACTAATTAACTCTAACTTTGCAATCGATAATGGCTTAAATCCAGTTAATGATTCAATTGCTCTTGAAGATAAAGAGTCTCCGTATGTGAATATTATTGCTGTTCGTGCTGGAGATGAAACAAAGGAAGAAATTAAAAAATTATTAGAAGTTCTAACATCAAAAGAAATCCAAGACTTCATCCTTGAGGAATGGAAAGGTTCAGTTGTACCAGTTCAATAATTAATATTTTTATAAAAGGGTATGTGAGTGATAAAGCTTACATACCTTTTTTGTTGTTGGGATTTTAGTAGTATGAAAGTCAATTTTTTGTAAAGTAAATCAAAAAAATATTATATTTTGACAGAAGAAAAATGATATTTCCAATATTTTTGTATAGAAATTGAGTAGTATAATTTATTACTATAGTTCTGTTGTTTATATATGAAATAAGTGATAGAAAATAGTAAAGAGATTGAAATACCTCTTATATCAATATTGGAGTGAAACCAATGAGTAAAATAATGAGTACAGAAGATGTCATGCAGGAGCATGAAGTTAAACGATATTTTGAAATTTGGCGTGAAAGTGTTATACGATCACGACTTACGTTTACGGCAGTTTTTTTAAAATTAGCGCATCCCTTACAGCTGCCTACCACTCATAATAAAATGACTACCTTTTTACAATTAAAAATCCGCAAAACAGATTTACTTTTTCAATTAGCTGATGGAGAGCACTGGGGGATATTCTTTTTACAGAGTAGTGATGTAGAGGCAAAAGCCTTTCTGAATCGGATTTTTGCTATTTTAAAAGAAGAGAAGGCATTTAATCGTATAACATTAAAAGCATCTATAACGGAAATTAGAAATAATAGTGTAGACTTTGAAACGTTGATAGCTAAAAATAAGCAAAAATTAGCAGATAATGAACAATCAACATGGTCCATAGCACAAATCGAGGATTATCGTGAGCAACCAAATGAGCAGGTGAAGGTAAGTATCCTTGAACAAAACCCTATTTTTAGAAAAGTCCTTGAATCCACTCTCAACCAATTAGATATACCTTATTTTACATTAGCAGTAACTGCCTATGAAGATGGCTTTAGCTTTTTACAGTCCGATACCTATAAAACCGGACATATGCATTTAATTGTCATGAATGATATTTTACCTCGTAAAAATGGTTTAGAAATTCTTCACATTTTACGAAATATGCCTAATGAAAAAAAATTTATAATATATATGATGTCAGAGCGAAATTCCGAAATAGCCGCACTAAATGCTTATGAAGGCGGCGTTGATGAATATATTGTCAAACCATTTAATTTGCGTTTGCTAGAGGCAAAAATTAAACGAACTTTTGCGAGGTTTTGGCTATGATAGTGCTATCCATTTCTTTTCTTCTAACTATAATAGCCATATTATTAGTAGTACTTTTTTTCTTTATGATGTATTTAATTTTCCAGCGTCAACGAGAGAGTCTGTTTAAAAAAAGACGGGATAAGTATTTACAAAACTATTCACAGTTTTGGTATAACTATTTGTTTAATAATGAGCCTTTCTCAATGGTGCTGGTCCCTCGTGGAAAGGCACAGGTAGAAGCAATTGAGAAGATTTTTTCCTCGTATTTAAAAAATTTAATGAATGAAAACGTGGAGAAGATCATTAAAGATTTTTCTAATCTTTACTTAAAAAAGTTCTATGAGCAGGATTTGTCAAGTAAGCACTGGAGTATTAGAATGAATGCTTTATATCGAATTGCTGATTTACAGATCGATGAATTGCTAGATACATGTCAGCAATTTGAGAAATCAAAAATTTCAGAGGAGGAATATTTTCAGCTGTTAAAAATATATTCACTCTTTCAACCAGATTTGTTTATGGAAAAAATTAAAGGTCAAAATGCGATGTATTCTGAAAGTGAATATAGAAGATTGTTTGTATTGCTAGAGGATGATGTATTTATTCGTTTTTTTGATGAGTTTGATAACTGGCCTCTCAGTATTCGATTTGCAGTCATTGATACAGCAGCGGTAAAAAGAAACATGCAGTATATTGATAAACTCAAGCATTTATTAACCTCTGATATTGCTGAAATAAAAATACGTGCACTAAAAGGTCTATTTGAAATAGGGATAATTGATGAAATTGACTCCTATATCCCTTTTGTGACATCCGATATGTGGGAAGCTAGATTAATGGTTGCGAAAATTTTTAAACATGTGCCTCTAACTTATACTTATGCTTATTTAGAGCAGCTTCTTCAGGATGAAAATTGGTGGGTTCGCTCACAGGCAGCGAAGACAATTGCAGAGGATCGACAAGGAATCGAAAAATTACAAGAATTCATTGATTCCTCAAACGACCCATATGCAATTGAAAGAGCGCAAGAAATAGCTGCAAGAAAGCAGGGAGACAAATGAAGTTTTTAGATTTTTGTATGTGGTTCTTTGGCGGTGTTATTTTGTTTTACATGCTGTTTGTTATTACTTCTTACTGTACAATGTTCGTTATTGCAATGCTGGATTTACGGAAGCGCTATAGGTTAGATCCCTCTGAATATGATGATGCACATATTGATGCCTTTTATTCTAAACCGGTATCATTACTTGTCCCTGCTTATAATGAGGAGGTAGGGGTAGTAGATACTGTCTATTCATTGCTAAATTTACGATATCCGCAAACTGAAATTATTATTATCAACGATGGATCTACTGATACGACACTGCAAACCGTGATTGAGCATTTTCAGATGAAGCCTGTTAATAAAATTGTGCAAACCAATATTCCAACAAAGCAGGTTAGGCAAATTTATGAATCTCAAATATATAAGAATTGTATTTTAGTAGATAAGGAAAATGGAGGTAAGGCTGATGCATTAAATGTAGGTATTAATGTATCTCAATATCCATATTTTTGTTCCATTGATGGCGATTCCATTTTAGATGAAAAATCCCTGCTCCGTGTGATGAAGCCTATTATATTATCAGACGGTGAAGTGATTGCGGCAGGGGGGAATATTCGTATTGCCAATGGAGCAAAGATGCAGTTTGGTTCTATTTATGAAACACAATTACCAAATAATTACTTAGTCATTATGCAAGTAATCGAATATTTACGAGCATTTTTAATGGGACGCATCGCTTTAAGTAAATTTAATCTTGTGCTTATTATTTCAGGAGCCTTCAGTGTTTTTTCTAAAAAATGGGCTGTTGAAGCAGGAGGCTATTCAACGAATATTATTGGAGAAGACATGGAGCTGGTTGTAAACATCCATCGCCTGATTAAGGAGAAAAAAGAAAGTAAACGCATTGAATTTGTACCAGACCCGGTATGTTGGACAGAGGCACCACAAACATTAGCGGTGCTACGAAATCAGCGAAGACGCTGGCATCAAGGATTGTTTGAAAGTCTGTGGAAGCATAAGAAAATGACATTAAATCCTAGATATGGTCTGATAGGTTTTATTTCATTTCCGTATTTTTGGCTTATAGAATGTTTAGGGCCAATAGTGGAGTTAGGCGGATATATATATATTATTATCGCATTTTTCTTAGGGAAAATTTATTACGAGATGGCGGTAATGCTCTTATTACTTTTTGTTATATACGGTGTGATTTTTTCAGTAGCTTCCATCTTATTCGAGGCCTGGAGCATGAATACTTATCCGAAAAAAAGAGAGCTTTTACGCATGATACTTTTAGCGTTTACAGAAATTTTTTGGTATCGACCACTTACTCTTTTGTGGCGTTGTGAGGGGTTACTTCGATTTATTCGAGGAAAAAGTGATTGGGGTAATATGAAGCGTGTCGGCATTGCCGAGAAGGAGAAAAGTGTATGAAGCGAATTTATGTAGGGGTTATCATTCTTCTATTTCTTATTATTACACCTATAGTTTTGTGGTATTTGGATGATGATAAACCATTAAACGTCGCAATTTTAGATAAAACAGTTCCAAATGAAACCTATCGAGAACATTTAGGGGTGAATTGGTTTTTAAATCATTATAAATATACATATGATGGTCAACCATATGATGTAGAAAATGATTACTATGGTACAATTCCAGAGGAAAAAGCAAAACAGGTTACAGAAAAAAAGTTTCCAACTGACTATAGTAATTATGATGTTATTTATCTGGCTGATACGTATGGTGTTTATAAAGATGATTTATATGAAGAGAAGCGCCTTGGTCAACGTTCTGAAAAAATTGTTGGCGGATTAGAAATGGAAGAATGGCAATCCATTGTTGCTCGATTAGCAAATAAAAAGAAAAGTATGCTAATTGCAGAATATAATACATTTGCTTCACCAACATCGGAGGCTGTTCGAAAAGAGCTGCAGGATTATTTAGGTATCTCATGGTCTGGATGGATTGGACGTTATTTTGATGAACTAGATTATCATAAGAATTTAGAAATTCCACAATGGGTCATTGATGAGCATGGTGATAGTTGGCCCTATAAAGGTGGAGGCTTTTTACTATTTAATGAAAAAACAGAGAAGCTGCTTGTTTTAGAATTGGACAAACATGTAAAAACGGAAGGCATTCAAGTACAGTTTACCAAAAAGGGAGAAAAATTCTTTAATTCCTCAGCAAGTGCTGACTATGGCTATTGGTTTGATATTATTACCCCAAAATATAAAGAGGATGCACTGGCAAATTATGAATGGGACTTAACTCAAGAAGGAATTAAGCTCTTAACGGAAAACAATATTCCAGAGCAATTTGCAGCAATAGTATCTCAAAATAAGCAGTATACGACAAGTTATTATTTTGCAGGAGATTTTAATGATGTATCTCGTGCTCCAAGTCTTTATAAAATCAAAGGGCTTCCGACCATTTATAAATATGCAGAGAAGTTTGCAGATAGCTCCTTCTACTGGTCCATCTATATCCCAGTCATGCATAAAATATTTGATGAATTTGAACACAAAGTGATTCAAGAAACAGTTAATCAAGAAACGTTTAACTACAATGCTCGAGTCCAAGGACAATCCTTTGAAGTTTTAAAGGATGGAAAATGGGAGCCGATTGTCTTTAAGGGTGTGAATATTGGAATGGGGAAACCAGGAGCATTTCCTGGTGAAGCCGCTATTACTGAAGAAGAGTATTATCAATGGTTCCAGCAGATTGCTGAAATGAATGCAAATACTATTCGTGTCTATACATTACATCCACCAGGTTTTTATCGGGCACTTGCTAAATATAATGAGAAAAATCTAGATAAACCATTGTATATCCTGCATGGTGTGTGGATTAATGAGGAAGGCTTAGCAGAATCTCTGGATGCTTACAATGACGAGACGTTAAAGGATTTCCAATTGGAAATGAAGCGCATGGTAGATGTTATCCACGGTAATATGTATGTTGAACCGAAGGTGGGCCATGCCTCAGGATTATATGATGTAGATGTATCAAAATATGTTATTGGGTGGGTATTGGGAATTGAATGGTACCCTCAAATGGTTGTTGGTACAAATGAAAAGCATGCAACGATTGGCCAATACAATGGGACATATTTTGAAACGAAAAATGCAACACCATTTGAGCATTGGTTAGCGCAACAAATGGATTTAATTACTGTATATGAAAAGGACAAATACAATTGGTTACGCCCAATGAGCTTTACAAACTGGGTAACAACTGATTTACTCAAGCATCCATCTGAGCCATCTGAGGATGAAGATTTAGTAGGAGTTAATCCAAATGTTATTTATACAAAAGGCGAGATGCAGTCACCTGGACAATTTGCTTCATATCATGTTTATCCATATTATCCAGACTTCTTTAACTTCGATAAAGACTATTTAAATTATGTAGATTTTCGAGGAAATAAAAATAGTTATGCTGGATATTTAAAAGAGTTACATGAGGCTCATCGTATGCCAGTGCTAATTGCAGAATTTGGCATTCCTACCTCTCGCGGTAAGACACATGAAAATGTATATGGATGGAATCAGGGACATATGTCTGAGCAGGCACAGGGTGAAACGCTTCAACATTTATTTGAAGATATTATGCATGAGAAATTGCTAGGAGGGCTTGTCTTTACATGGCAAGACGAATGGTTTAAGCGAACATGGAATACGATGGATTATGATGACCCAAATCGCCGCCCATTTTGGTCTAATGCACAAACGAATGAACAGCAATTTGGTTTATTAAGCTTTGATAGATTAAAAGTAAAAGTAGATGGCGATACAGAGGAGTGGAGAGGTACACAATTATATGATACTTCACCATCTGATTCTACCGATTTTGCTGTTGATTATGATGAAAAATATTTGTATGTCAAAATTAAAAGTGATGCTTTACAAAAAACCTCGCCTCGTATTTTACTTGATGTAGTACCGGAGCAAGGAAATACATCGGCAACATCTATAAAAGATATGACATTTTCAAATGGTGTAGATTTTATAGTGGAATTAAATAAAGATGGAAATTCTCATGTGGTCATTGATGAATATTACGATTTTTATGATTATTTCTATGGATATCGCTTAAAAATGATTCCTCCTCGAATGGCAGCTGTCACAAAAAATAGTGGGAAATTTGCACCGATTCATTATGTTTTAAATAAACAGCTATATTTACCAGAGCAAAACATCACAACTGACTTTAGTGCTTATGAAACGGGAAAATTACTTCAGGGAAATGCCAACCCTGAAGCAAAAAATTATAATTCTTTGGTGGATTACACTTGGACAGAGAATAATGTGATTGAGCTACGTCTCCCTTGGCTACTCATTCAATCAAAAGATCCAAGTCAGCGTGAGTTTATGGGAGATTTATATAAAAATGGTGAAAAGGCTTCTGTGAAAGTTGACAATATTTTCATTGGTGCTTTATTTGTAGATAAAGAGGGTAAGGTTATTCAATCCTTACCACAGGCCAAAAACCATGTTTTACCCCCGCTTACAGCTTATTCGTGGGAAAAATGGGAAACTCCAAAATATGAAGAGCGGTTAAAGCAATCTTATTTCATATTGCAAAAGCTATTTAAAGAGTACTAAAGGACTTAGGGTAGGTAGTTTCTACCCTAAGTTTTTTCATTTTTCAAGAGATGTTACTCTTTTCAAATAGAAAAAGATTTCTTAGTCAATAATTTGGTAATATTCATATGTTTTATAGATGTGTTGAATTATTAATCGACAAAATAATTGCTAGAAATATTCATGGAAAATTAATGAAAATATAAATTTATGTAGTAAATTGTAGGAAAAAGATAGTTCTAAAGGATTGTGTTGTTGATTTTATTTTAAAAATATATTAGTGAGTAGTTATTTTTTCATTTCATAAGTGAAATGTTTAGAAATTGTTTAGTGATATTTAGTACTATGTGTATGTTGTAAAAGTAATTTTCGCATATATTGGGATCACAATCTAATTTTATTTAAATAATTATTTTAAAATACAAAACCATACAGGTAAATCGAAAAGAATTTGAAAATGTGAGTATCCAAACATTTCAAGATAAAGGAGTAATTTTTTATGGGGTTAAGGATTGATTCACCAATAGTAGCTTTAACAAAGAAAATTCATACAAAAGAGGCTGTAATTGGAGTAATCGGACTGGGCTATGTAGGGCTACCACTAGCGCTAGAAATCACTAATAAGGATTTTCAGGTAATTGGCTTTGATAAGGATAATGGGAAAATTGATAAATTGAAGGCTGGTCAAAGCTATATTGTGGATATGCCAAGTACAGTTATTCACAAGGCTGTTACTGAAGAGAAGTTTGAGCCTACAAATGATTTTTCTAAACTCGCATATGCCGATGTTATTATAATTTGTGTACCAACGCCAACAACAGCCGATGGAGCACCGAATATTTCATATATTGAAGAAGCCGCTATAGCCATTCAACAAAATATTTCTACCGATACACTGATTATTCTTGAAAGCACAACTTATCCTGGTACTACAG
Organism: Lysinibacillus sp. FW301-JW8; assembly: GCF_058788755.1. Taxonomy (NCBI): domain Bacteria; kingdom Bacillati; phylum Bacillota; class Bacilli; order Caryophanales; family Bacillaceae; genus Lysinibacillus; species Lysinibacillus sp. FW301-JW8. Next base: position 32,815 of record NZ_JBYTBB010000016.1, on the reverse strand, counting down.
AACAAATTGTCCAACCAATTCTAGAAAAAAGCAATTTTGTCATTGGGCAGGATATATTTTTAGCTTATTCACCAGAACGAGTTGATCCTGGAAATGTAAATTTTTCAGTTTCAAATACACCGAAAGTAGTAGGCGGAATAACGGAAGCTTGCTTGGAGGTTTCAAAGCTCTTTTATGAAACTACGCTTAAGACAAATGTATTTGCTGTCACAAGTCCGAAGGTAGCAGAAATGGAAAAGTTATTGGAAAATACATTTCGTCAAATAAATATTGCACTTGTCAATGAATTAAGTCGTATTTGCCATAAGATGGACATAGATGTTTGGGAGGTTATTGAAGCAGCTTCGACAAAGCCCTATGGTTTTATGCCCTTTACGCCAGGTCCAGGTGTCGGTGGTCATTGTATACCTGTAGACCCAAAATATTTATCGTGGGCTAGCCAACAGCATGGTATTCCAGCAACTTTAATTGAAGCTGCTGATAAAATTAATGATTCAATGCCTAGTTTTGTAGTTGATAGATTGAGTAAATATTTAGTAGCTCAGAACAAAAAACTGAATGAAGCAGAGATTGTGGTAATTGGTGTCGCATATAAGCCAAATATTAACGATTTCCGTGAATCACCTGCATTACAAGTGATTGGTGAGTTAAAGAGAGCGCAGTGTGAGTTAAAGATTGTTGATCCGTTTATTGAGTCATTTACGATAAAAGAGGAAGTTTTTAGTACGGTGTTGTTAACAGAGACTCTAATTCAAAAAGCAGATGCAGTATTAATTTTAACAAATCATAAAAATATCGATTATGCCTTAATTGATCAACAGGCTGCTTTAATTTTTGACACAAGAAATACCCATTTTTTATTTAAAAACGAAAAATATTACAAACTATAAGGGGAATTTTGTAGACATGAGACAACTAAAAATATGTAGTCTACTGTTCATTTTATTGTTAGCCGGGTGTCAAACCTCAAATGAAGATCATCAGGTTAAACCTGTCGACTCGACGATTGAGATTAAAGAGCATGATGGGACTATGAGTGCTGTTTATAGTCATGCCAGCATACTTGACCAAAAGGTTGCAATTACCTTTAATGGGCTTGCAGATAATGACACTATGCAAAAGCTTTTAAAGGCATTAGATCAGTCCAATATGAAGGCAACTTTTTTTGTGGAAGGTATGCGAATAGCACAGGATCCTGATTTAGTAAAGGATATCTTAGCAAGAGGACATGAAGTAGAAAATGGAACATTAACGTTTCCCGATATGGCAGATTTAAGCTATGAGGAAACCTATAAGGAAATTTTCTTAGCAAATGAAGTATTTGAGGAACAATTAGGATATACGCCAAAATATGTTCGCAGCCGCTCTGGCGATTCGACGGATAATATGCGTTTAGCATCAAAAACATTAAACATGAAGGGTGTCGTTGAATCGTCTATTAATCCGAAAGACCGCGATATGCAAAGTGCAGAGGAGATAATGGATTATATTCATCGTTTTATTAATAGCGGCTCGATTATTCATTTAAATACGTACATTAATCCAGCAGTCATTGATGTGATTCCACTATTGTCCCAATATGGAAAGGATAAAGGATATGTCTTTACGACATTAACGGATGTGTTAGATGAACAATATATTGCCAAACCTTTGGAGGAAATTGATGGCTATGATGCTATTAAAATAAATCCAGATTATCAAAATGTTAAACCTAATATATTCTATCGCAAAAATACTACTAAAAAAGAAATTGCTTTATCCTTTGATGATTGGGCTAGTGAGGAAAGAATTAAAGAGATTTTAGATATTCTTGATAAATACAATGTAAAATCAACCTTCTTTTTAATTGGGAAGGGTGTGGAAAAGGATCCTCAATTAGCAAGATTAATTGTAAATAGAGGTCATGAGGTTGCGAGTCACTCCTATAACCATCTTGATGTTACGACCATGACCCCTGAAGAGCTACAGGAGGACGTGGTAATGGCGCACAAGGCATTAACATATGCCATACAGGAAAAACCTTTACTATATTTTAGACCAAATAAAGGTGTAATTAATGAAGAATCTGCAAAAATTATTGCTGCAACAGGTGTTACTTCGATTGCCATGTACGATATCGCATCCTTTGACTGGAATTTAGAGTTATCAGCTCAGGATATTTATAATCGTGTAATAAGCAGAGCTGCTCCAGGAAAGGTAATTGTTATGCATATTTTAGATGGGACGAAAACAGTGGAAGTATTACCATCAATAATTGAAAAGCTGCAAAAAGATGGATATAGCTTTTCAAAGATGTCTACTTGGATTGAAGAAGATTCGAATAAGAAAGTGAATTGATAATCATGAATAAGAAAAAAGAGGTCTTAACGATACCACGCTCTGATCGGCGAATACTATCAAATATTCCTGATCCGGAAAATATACGAAGCCTAGTTAATCGACGAGGTGCTTCCTATCAGACAGAGGAGATCGACCCTACAGATGTCAATGAAATATATCGTTTACAGCTTCTAAGTTTACGTTACGTAACCAATTTTGAAGTACAAATTAAAAGGGCAAGGAAAAAAATAAATAATGAAAAGCATTATGCAGAGGATATTTCTGTTACTGGTATTCTCATCTATTCAGCAAATCCGAACAACTTATTAATGGATGAGATTATTACAATGAATTTCACTATTCCTGGTGGAGCGATGCCAGAGGGCTATGAGTCTAAAGTAAATTTAAAGGCAAAAGTAGTTCGCTCTTTTACGAAAGAGGTAGATGGTGAAATAAGGTACTATTGTGCTTGTGAATTTTTGGAGCCGTTAAACGAATATATGACAAAAAAGCGCTGGGGACTATCAATTTTTGTAGCAAGTCTATTTCTATTGATTGTTTCAGTTATAGTCATGCTGATGCGGGCTGAAAGTGTTATCTACTTTAAATTTAATAAGTTTCTATATTTATATAGTATTATTGCAGCAACATTTCTTCTAAGCAGATATTTCTTCGGGGTTTTCTATAGAAATGTTCCGATAAATCCCAACTTTGAACCGGGTGTTTCGATTATAATTCCTGTTTTTAATGAAGAAGAATGGATTCATCGCACCATTTTAAGCTGCATAAATCAGTATTATCCTGTAGATAAATTGGAAGTTATTGTCGTGGACGATTACTCAACGGATAGAACTGAGGAAAAAGCTAAGGAAATGATTGAGATGATTCATGGTGAGGGTGGACGCTTTAAAACAGAGGATCGCTTAAGCTTCCATAAGCTACCCCAAAATGGTGGTAAACGGGAGGCATTAGTGGCAGGTGTACATCTTGCAAAGCATGATTTAGTCGTTTTTGTGGACTCAGATAGTTTTTTAGAACCTCATGCCATCAGAAATTTAGTGCAGCCCTTCCAGGATCCACAAATGGGTGGTGTAGCTGGACGAACAGAGGTTGAAAATAAATTCACCAATGCCTTAACGAAATTACAAACAGTTCGTTATTATATAGCCTTCCGTATAATGAAGGCCGCTGAATCTTGGTTTGACACAGTAACATGCTTATCTGGACCGTTAGCATGTTACCGAAAAGAGCTAATTTTGCAAAACGAGACAGCATGGCTAAATCAAAAATTTCTTGGGCAGCCTGCAACCTTTGGTGATGACCGAAGTATGACGAACTATATATTAAAAACACATCGCACGGGCTATCAGGATAATGCTGTATGCTCTACGATTGTTCCATCAGAGTCAAAAGTTTTTTTATCTCAGCAAATGAGATGGAAGCGGTCATGGCTGCGTGAATCACTGCGAGCATTTTTATTTATGTGGAAAAAGGAACCCTTTATGTTTCTGTTTTTCATTATCGGTTTAATTGTGCCGATAGCAGCTCCTATTGTTGTTGTTTACAATTTAATTTATGTGCCAATCATGCATGGTATTTTCCCAACTACGTTTTTAATGGGTCTGCTATTAATGGCTATGCTGATGAGTTTGGCCCATCTTTTCTTTAGAAGGAGTAAATTGTGGGCATTTGGCTTTATCTTTGTCCTTTTCTATGAATTTATTTTACTGTGGCAAATGCCAGTTGCATGGGTTACTTTTTGGAAATCTACGTGGGGCACAAGGGAAACACCTCAGGATGTCATAGCGAAGGAAAAGAAATTGGAGAAGCAAAAATTACGAAAATCCCGATTTTCGATTCTAAAAAATAGAAAAATGGGTGAGAAGGAATGAGTGAAAAAAATGTTGTATTAAATCCAGCTAAAAAAAATCGTAGGAAAATCATACGCTCCATAGCTCAATTAATTATTGTTATATTTTTAGCAGTTGTTTTAATACGTGTCGTATTTTTGACAGAAAAAAGGGTAGAGGAAAAGATTCCATTAGAAAATAAAGATGGATTCATCGCCTTATCGTATTTTGGTGTGAGCAGAGGCGACTCTCCTAAATATGTTTCAAAGAAGAATTTAAAAGAACAATTATCATTGCTTGAAAGACAGGGCTATAAAACAATTACACAGCAGGATATTTTAGATTTTTATGAAAAAAACAAGCCACTTCCGGAAAAATCCTTGTATTTATCATTTGAAGATGGTCGTACGGATTCAAGTATCTTTGCCCAAAATATTATGGAGAATCTAAATTATAAAGCGACAATGTTTACGTATGCGAATAAAATGGATACACGTGATAACAAATTTTTGAAGCCAAAAGACTTATTATTGATGGAAAAAAGCGGGTATTGGGAATTGGGATCTAATGGCTACCGGCTGACATATATTAATATTTATAACGATAAAGGACAGTCATTAGGAATAATTGATGAAAATGATGTACCGAATAAAACGACGATTGAATATTATAATCACTATTTAATGGATTTTATTCGTAATCAATACATGATTCCGAGTGAAACACGTAAGGAAATGGAAGCACGAATTAAAAAAGATTATAAATCGATGCATGATATTTATAAAGAGGAATTAGGAGAGATTCCCAGAGCTTATGCTATTATGCATGCTAATTCACTCTATAATAATATGGAACCGTTAGTGCAAAGTGTGAATGATAAGCAAATTAAGGATACGTTTAGTATGCATTTCAATCGCGAGCAGGGGGCCTATAATAAGGCTGATGCTGATCTCTACAATTTAAGCCGATTACAAGTATCTCCTTATTGGTCTACCAACCATGTGATGATGAAAATTCGTCAGGCAAGTAAGCAAAATGTAGAATTTGAAGAAGGCGATCATGAATTAGCTAAGAAATGGTCGATTGTGAATGGTGCTGTACAATATAAAAATAATGAGATTATAATCACATCACCCCCGTCTAGTGAAGGGCGAGTGCTATTAAAGAAAGCACTGCCAGAACAATATACGGTAAACCTTGCTTTTAAAGGAAACGTTGTTGGACAGCAATCTATCTATTTAAATTATGATGAAAAAAATAATAGTTATATTCGCGTAGCTCTCGTAGATAATGAAATTGTTATTTCTGAAAAATTACCAGGAGCTGGTGTTGTTGAGAAGGAACGTTTCGCATTAAACGAAATAAAGTGGAATGAAGAGGAGTATGCATTTAATAAAGCGACTGTCTACACCTATCAGGATACGCAAAAGGGCTCTAGAATAGATGAAGAAGAATATCCAAGAAATCTTACAAAAAAAAGAGTATTTAATATTACAGTAAATAAAGATAAAATAACAATAGATGTAGATAAGGTATTGTCCAAAACAATTGAAGTAAATCCAGCAATCCAAGGATCTCAGATTGGATTTGGTGCTTTGTTCAGCAAGAAGGATACCTCCCATGAACAATATGCGGACGATATTTATGATACATTAATCGAAGATATTTTAATTTCAGATAAGAATGATCAAATAATTTTTACTAACCAATATACGAATTTCGATAAAGTAAAGTATAAAACAGCGACAATATTCAATCATGTAGTTGACTTCTTTATTGAAACCTTCTAAAACGGGGGGAAATTAGATTCAAGTGAAAAACTTTTTGTTGTTTATCTGTATAATTTTATTAATTATCACGGCTTGTAATAATAGCAAAGAAGTACCTGCTGAGGCAAAAGAGGGGCTGAAGGATAAGAACAAGCTTCAATTATCCATTTGGCTGCCTGAATGGCAAAAAAAATCAGCTTTTGAAGATGTGAAAAATTCGCAGCAGGGCTTACAGGATATTCGCATTTTTGGTGCCTACTTTAATAGTAAAGATCAATTATTATTTACTGACAGCGCAATAGAAATGTTGAAACAAACACAGCAACAATTTAATGAAACACATCATGTGATGCTTACGTTAATTAATGATTATGTTACAGATAATGCCCCATCTGTTCAGAAGGATAGTACGTTATTACATCGCCTGCTACAAGATGCGTCAACTAGACAGAAACACATCGATAATATTATGCAAATTGTAGAGCAATACAATTTGAAGGGTATTGAAATTGATTATGAGAAGATTGCTAAAGAGGACCTTCCAAAGTATGTACTTTTCCTAGAGGAGCTTTATCAGCAGCTATTGAAAAAGGATGTTACTTTACATGTTGTTCTAGAGCCACGTTTCCCATTCGATATAAAGCTACCAGATGGACCGAAATATACTGTAATGGCTTATAATGTATATGGCTATCATAGTGGTCCAGGTGCGAAGGCAACCTTTTCATTTTTAGATGATCTAATGAAAAAGATTGAAAAATCCAATCAGGATCTAGCAATTGCCTTTGCTACTGGCGGCTTTAAATGGGTCAATCAAGGCAAGACGGTTGCGATAACAGAGATTGAGGCAGAGGAATTACTGACTAAAACGAAAGCTGTAAAGCAACGCGATAAAGCAAGTGATGCAGTCTATTTTAGTTATTTAGATGATCAAAATATTAAGCATGAAGTCTGGTATGCTGATCAGGAAACACTTGAAAAATGGATCTCCTATGTGCGTAAGAAAAACTACAATAATGTTGTTTTATGGCGTGCAGGAGGTTTAGGGTCAAAGACGATACAATGGATTGGTGAACAAACAGCAGAGGGACGCATAGCAAATACGAAGCAATAAAAAAATCGCCGGCAATGGCGATTTTTTTATTGGAATTGGGATAGGCGTGAAAAAAAGGTTGTGACGAAGTTTAAAAATATTTTTTCTGAAGGTGCTATTTCACGGTTTATAGGTGAAATAATGCCAACTGTTCTGGGAATCGTAGGTGATTGAATAGGCACCTTTACGGTGAAGCGAGCAGCTGAGTCGTATAGTGAGCTTTCGGGTAGCAGGCTAACTCCGATACCTGCAGCAACAAGCCCCTTTAGTGCATCTAAGTCCTCACCCTCCGAGATAACATTCGGCAGAAAACCAGCAGCACGACAGGCATCCATCGCCACCTTATGTAATATGTAGCCATCTGGAAACAGCACAAATAAGTCATTTCGCAATTCAGCCAATTGGATGCTTTCCTTCTTCGCTAAAGGATGGTTGGCCGGAAGTAATGCAGCGATATTCTCTGTAAATAAAATTGTAGATTGTATGGATTCATCCTTCGGGGGAAGAGGACCTAAAAAGGCTAGGTTTAACTCCCGATTTTTGACTGCATCAATTAAAAAACGGTAGGAGCCTTGACGAAGCTGAAATTGTAAATCAGGATATTCTCGTTTGAAGGCTGAAATAACCGTAGGCAGGACATAACTAGCCAAGCTTGTGGGAAAGCCGATTTTTATCGTACCTTTCGCAGGATCTAAATATTCTTCAACCTGTTTGGCTGCAAAATCAATAGCCTTTAAGGCAGTAATCGTATGCTCAAGAAATATCTTTCCAATTGGTGTTAATTTGACATTTCGCCCCACACGTTCAAATAGGGGTGTCCCTAATTCATCTTCTAAATTGGCAATTTGACGGCTAATTGCAGATTGAGCAACATGAAGATGCTCAGCTGCTTCTGAGATGTGCTCACGCTCAGCAACTTCAACAAAATAACGTAATTGACGTAACTCCAATAAATTTCACCTCTATTAATCGAAAAATAAGATTGATTATACTCCAATTATATAATATTTAAGATGAAAAAAGACTGTAAATCAACAGATGTTTAAAAAATATAATGATTGTATTAATGATTTCTTCTTTTATTAAGAATTTAACCAGCATCAAAATTTGTTAGTAATTTGAGAGTAGGTTCTTGTAAGATAAGAATGAGGTGGATTCATGATAAAGAAGGGCATAAGTTGGCTGTTAATTTTATTAGCAATCATTATTTTAGCTTTATTAATATTTAATGATCAGGATACAAGTAAAACAAATATACAAGCAACTGATGGGATTTTGAATATCTCAGGGATTACTACTCAAGAGAAAATGGTTGCTCTTTCTGGGGAGTGGAAATTTATAGGTAAGCAGTTTATGGAACCGAAAAATTTTCCAGACAATGCTGACACAGAAATAGTTCCTGGTCCTTGGCGTGAGAATGTGAAAGTTGGAACTTATCAGCTAACTGTGAATTTACCATCTCATTTTGAAAAAGTGGGCCTGCGTGTAAGAAATATTTGGTCTGCCCATCGGCTGTACATTAACGATAAAGAATATGCATCTTATGGAACACTTGGTCTAACAAAAAAAGATTCTAAGCCAAGTAATCCTGTATATGAAATTTATTTTACACCGATTTCCAAAACAATCACGATTACTTTGCAGGTAGCCGATTTTTATAATGCAAGGCATGGCATTATTTTCCCTATCGATATTGGTGACGCAGATACAATGGCTAATGATGTTATAAAAGATGTTTTTTTAGAAAAAACGACTATAATAGTGCTATTTATCTTCTCAATCTTTCATTTTAGTTTGTATTTATTAAGAACAAGAGATAAAGCATTTTTTTACAGTGCCATGTATTTTTTTACACTAGCCATTTTAGTATGTACTCGTGGCGAACGCACCTTATATAGAGAGTTTCCTCAGCTTACATTTGAATGGTATTTTCGCTTGCAAGATTTTACAACATATATAAATGCGGTCACGCTATTCTTTTTCTTTGTCTATATCATTGAAGGCATGATGAAGCGAAGAACGGCGATAGTATTAACATTGCCTCTAATTATTTACGGAATTGGAACATTCCTTCTTCCAGCGAGATCATTATCAAATCTACAATATGTGTTTTTTGGGTATATTAATATATTAGCGCTGCTGATTGTTGGGAGATCTATTTATTTATTTTTCATAAAAACTACTCGAATTCCCAAAAATGAATTAATAACTTTGAGTGCAACGATGTTAGCTCTTTTTATTTTTAGTTTAAGTGGCACTTTTGATCAGCTGTTTTTCTCAGGAAGAAATGTTTTTAATCGAGTGGGCTTACTATTTTTTGTGTTGGGAATGAATGTTTTTTTAGCAATGCGGCTTATTAATCGAACGACAGAAGCTGAAATTTATAGTGACCGTCTAGAGAAAGCGACGATTGGTAAGGATTCTTTTTTAGAGGTTACGACAAAGGAACTAGAGCAGCCTATTTATCATGCTCTGAATGTAACTAAAACATTATCAGCTCAACAAACATCTACAGTACATCGATTACTGGAACAACAGCTTGAACGATTGCTATACCTAGTAAATGATTTAAAAGATTTCACAAAAATTCGCTTTCAGGATTTTCACATTGATGTACATCCCATCAATATTCAAATGATTGTTCAGCATGTATTGACAATGCATGAACGAACTATGGAAAAGGCCAATATTCGTTTATATACGCATACAAATGCCAAATTACTAGTTCAAGCGGATGAGCAAAGAGTAGGTCAAATTTTTTACAGGATTATAGAAACCGCTATTGCTCATGCAGTTAATGGGGAAGTTGTCCTTACGATTTTACATTTAGATACAGATGTAAGAATTACAGTAGAGGGAATAGGTCCCGAAGTGATTCAACAAATCGCAGCAGATGAAACTGGTCAATCGATTGGTAAGGCCATTATAGAACAAATGGGTGGAAGCTACTCAGTAGATCTATTACATAATGGTATACGGTTTCTTTTAACGTTACCATTTGGTGGGTATGAACAAAAACAGGAAAATAAAAGGACAATGCCTGCTCCTATTGCCTTGACTGAGGTAAATGAATATCTGCCTAAATTGCTTATCGTTGAGGATGATGTTATTCATGCAGAGGTGTTACAAAGCCTTCTCCAAAGTCATTATTCTATTCACCTAGCTTATAGCGCTGAGGAGGCTCTTAGGGTCATCGAGCAACAAGCACCGGATTTTTTATTTATCGATGAGGTTATGCCTGGAATGAATGGCATTGCTCTTACAAAAAAAATCCGCAATCAGTTAAGCTTTATTGAGCTTCCAATAATTATGATGGTGACGAATGAATATCCTACGAATATTTCGCTTGTATTGGAATCTGGTGCAAATGATTATATTCATAAGCCTGCAACAAAAGAAACGCTGTTAGCTCGTTTATCGGCTATTGCGTTAACAAAAGAATCAATAGAAAAAGCGATAGAGCACGAAATGGCATTTCTCCAAGCACAAATAAAGCCTCATTTCTTATATAACGCGTTAAGTAGTATTATTTCTTTTTGTTATACAGATGGAGAGCGAGCGGGACATTTGTTAACAATGCTATCAACTTATTTGCGTTATATTTTTGATTCGGGTAAGGAAGGGCATAGTGCAACACTGGAGCGGGAGTTGGAAATAATTCGGGCTTATGTAGAGATTGAGCAAGCCCGCTTTGGTAGTAGATTGAGTGTTTTGTTTCATATCGATGAGACAATAGATACAACGAAAGTGGAGATTCCAAGTTTGCTTATTCAACCGCTTGTAGAAAATGCAATTCGCCATGGTATTTTTGAAAAAGAGGGTGATGGTACAGTCATCATCCAAGTTCAGAAAGAGGAGGCTGCTCTTCAAATTCAAGTGGTTGATGATGGGGTTGGTATGACTGAGGATCAAGTGACAGCCTTGAGTAAGGGTGAAAATTTATACTCGAGTGGCATTGGATTTACGAATGTATTACGTCGTATAAAGGAAATACCAAAAGCTACACTTACCATTACATCTTCTATAAACGTAGGCACAACAATGACATTAAGACAACCGTTAAAGGAGCATGAAAATGTGGAGAATTATTATGGTAGAGGATGAGCAGCCTATTTTAGAGTTGCATAAACGTTTACTAGAGAAAGATAGTTTATTTGAAGTCATTGCTTCCTTTACCTCTCCAATTGTAGCGGTAAAGGAAATTGCAGCAATTACCTGCGATGCAATTCTTTTAGACATTGAGATGCCTAAAATGAATGGTCTTGAACTTGCGTCTAATTTAGTAGCGGAGGGGATTGATGTTCCGATAATATTTTCGACTGCCTACACAAAGTATGCAGTAGATGCTTTTCGTGTTCAGGCGTTAGATTATATTTTAAAACCTATGACACCAAATACTGTACTTCGACTAGATGAGCGACTTGCCAAATATTATGGCAGGCATCAGCAACAAGTTCTGGCAAAGCTAGAAGTAAGATTAAGTGGAGATGTTGGAACACGCATGAACGGAAAGGCTATTAAATGGCGAACAAAGGTGACAGAAGAGCTCTTCTATTACATGTTAATAAATGAGGGCAAAGTGGTTTCTAAATACAGAATTTTAGATGATATTTGGCCAAATATTGATGAAAAAAAGGCATTAGCGAATCTTTATAATACAATCTATCGGCTTCGTCAGCTTTTTAATGAATTGAGTGTCTCGATTCAAATTGAGCGGGTAAATGATGGGTATGAGTTAAGAACAAATGAGGCAGTTGATATTCAGTATGAATCTGATCAAGATGCATTTTTACTAGAATCAAAGGGATATTTATGGGCTTATAACTATAATAATATCATAAAGGTATAGAACATATTGGATTTGAAGAGATATTCGACATTTATTTTGTTGAATATCTTTTTTTATAATTTGTAAAATTATTGATATTAGTTTCTATTAATTTGTTTCCTTAATTGATTCCATTCTAAAGAAAAAGGTTATAGTATAGATATTGTTGTTTATGCAAATTTGTCACAAAACCGCTACAATTAACGCTTTCTGCGAGGTTTTCACTATGTTGCTAGATGAAATTAATTCTCAATTAAGGTTATTTTATTGAAAATAAAAAAAGTCGATTCTCATTGTCAATAACGGTTGGCAATAATCTGAAAATGCTTACAAAATCCTTGTTATTAAGGATTTTAGCAGAGAAAAGTGAACGGAGTTGAAATGGTTTGCATAGAGAACGATTTTCAGTTAAGATTAGAATGATGATAATTAAGGAATGGTTCCCCATTCACTGAACACACTATGGAGGTATTTTCATGTCAACTTTAGTTATTAAAGATCTTCACGTTGAAATCGACGGGAAAGAGATTTTAAAAGGTGTAAACCTTACAATCAATACAAATGAAATTCACGCAATCATGGGACCTAACGGAACTGGTAAATCCACACTAGCTTCTGCAATCATGGGGCATCCTAAATATGAAGTAACTTCAGGTACTGTTGAGCTTGATGGAGAAGATGTGCTTGAAATGGAAGTAGATGAGCGTGCTCAAGCTGGTTTATTCCTAGCTATGCAATACCCATCTGAAATTGCAGGTGTAACAAATGCTGATTTCTTACGTTCAGCTATTAATGCACGTCGTGAAGAAGGCGATGAAATTTCATTAATGAAATTTATTCGTGAATTAGATAAAAACATGGAATTCCTTGAAATGAATGAAGATATGGCTCAACGTTATTTAAATGAAGGTTTCTCTGGCGGTGAGAAAAAACGTAATGAGATTCTTCAATTAATGATGATTAAACCAACAATTGCGATTTTAGACGAAATTGACTCTGGTCTTGATATCGATGCCCTTAAAGTAGTATCAAAAGGCATCAATGCAATGCGCGGAGAAGGCTTTGGCTGCTTAATGATTACACACTACCAACGTCTACTTAACTACATTACACCAGACCATGTACACGTAATGATGCAAGGACGTGTTGTAAAATCAGGTGGTGCTGAGCTTGCACAACGCTTAGAGGCAGAAGGCTATGACTGGATTAAAAAAGAATTAGGTATCGAAGAAGAAACAGAAGAACAAGAAGCATAAGAGGGAGGACGAACTAGCATGACAGTGGAACTTAACTTGCCTGTAACAGTACAGGACGTGCGCTCGTTCTCGGAAGCAAATGGTGAGCCAACTTGGTTTACAGAGCTTCGTACGGCAGCACTAGACAAAGTAACTGGTTTAGATTTGCCAAAACCAGATAGAACGAATATTACAAAATGGGATTTTGTGAATTTCCCGGCTCACTCAGTTGTCAGTGAAGAATTTACTTCACTTGATGCACTACCAGAAGAAGCAAGAGGTTTAATTGATCTCGAAGCTCAAGAAAATCTTTATATTCAACGTAATAACACGCCAGCATATATTAAAACTTCACAAGAATTAGCTGATAAAGGTGTTATTTTTACAGATATTTTAACAGCTGTTCGTGAACATGGAGAACTTGTTCAAAAATATTTCATGACAGAAGCAGTAAAAGTAGATGAGCATAAATTAACAGCGCTTCATGCGGCACTTGTAAATGGTGGTGTGTTTGTCTATGTACCGAAAAATGTAATAATCGAACAACCACTTCAAGTTGTATTTTTAAATGATAATGCAGAAGCATCACTTTACAACCACGTTTTAGTAGTAGCGGAAGCGAATGCTGCTGTAACTTATGTTGAAACTTATATTTCGACTGTTGAAGAAGCAAAAGGTCAAGCGAATATTATTGCAGAGGTAGTAGTCCAAGATAATGCACAGGTTACATATGGTGCAGTAGATGTACTTGCAAAAGGCTATACTACGTATGTAAATCGCCGTGCGCGTTTAGCACGCGATGCAAAAGTGGATTGGGCTCTAGGCTTGATGAATGACTCAGATACAATCTCTGAAAACATTACTCATTTAATTGGTGACGGTTCTCATGCTGATACAAAAACAGTAGTTGTAGGTCGTGGAGAACAAAAACTTAACTTCACTACTGAGGTTCGTCACTGGGGTAAAAACTCTAACGGGCATATTTTAAAGCATGGTGTTATGAAAGATGCAGCTCAATCAATCTTTAATGGTATTGGTTATATCGAGCATGGTGCAACAAAAGCAGATGCACAGCAAGAGTCACGTGTATTAATGCTGTCAGAAAAGGCTCGTGGGGATGCAAACCCTATTTTATTAATTGATGAAGATGATGTAACAGCAGGACACGCAGCCTCTGTTGGTCGAGTAGATCCATTACAACTTTATTATTTAATGAGTCGTGGTATCTCGAAAGCAGAAGCAGAGCGCCTTGTTATCCATGGATTCCTTGCGCCAGTTGTTACGCAATTACCAATCGAGGGCGTTCAAAAGCAACTGACGGAGGTTATTGAAAGGAAAGTTCGCTAATGATGAAAAAAGACATTAAAAGCTATTTCCCAATTTTAGATCAGGAAGTAAATGGTCATAAACTCGTTTATCTTGATAGTGCAGCAACTTCTCAAAAACCTGTTCAAGTGATTGAAGCGATGAAGCATTATTATGAGTTCGATAATTCCAATGTTCACCGTGGTGTCCATACATTAGGAAATCGTGCTACTGATAAATATGAGGGCGCACGTGAAAAGGTTCGTAAATTTATCAATGCTCAATCCACACAAGAAATTATTTTCATGCGTGGAACAACAACGGCATTAAATACAGTAGCAGCAAGCTATGGTCGTGCCAATGTTGCTGAGGGTGATGAAATTGTTATTACTCATATGGAACATCACTCAAATATTATTCCTTGGCAGCAACTAGCTAAAGAGAAAAAAGCGATTTTAAAATACATTGAACTTGAAGCGGATGGCACACTTAGCTTAGACAAAGTACGTGCAACGATTACACCTAAGACAAAAATCGTTTCAGTTTCAATGGCATCAAATGTACTTGGTACGATTAATCCAATCAAAGAAATTGCTCAAATTGCACATGCTAACGGTGCTGTTATGGTAGCCGATGGTGCACAAGCTGCTCCACATATGAAGCTTGATGTGCAAAATTTGGATGTAGATTTCTTAGGTTTCTCTGGGCATAAAATGTGCGGACCAACTGGAATAGGTGTACTATATGGTAAAAAGGAACACCTTGAAAAGATGGAGCCAATTGAATTTGGTGGCGAAATGATTGACTTTGTTGGACTTTATGATTCAACGTGGAAGGAATTACCGTGGAAATTTGAAGGTGGAACGCCTATTATTGCAGGAGCAATAGGGTTAGGTGCCGCTATTGATTTCTTAACTGAAATAGGGCTTGATACAATTGCAGAGCATGAGCATAAGCTTGTAGGCTACGCAATGGATCAGCTTGAAACAATTGACGGACTTAAAATTTTCGGTCCACGTGATCCAATGAAGCGATGTGGACTTGTGACATTTAATTTAGACGATGTACATCCACATGATGTGGCAACGGTGCTTGATATGAATGGTATTGCTGTTCGTGCAGGACACCATTGTGCACAGCCACTAATGAAATGTCTTCAGCAAGTAGCGACAGCGCGAGCAAGCTTCTATCTGTACAATACAGAGGAGGATATTGACCGCTTAGTTGCAGGGTTACGTTCTGCGAAGGAGTATTTTGGCGATGTCTTTTAATAATTTAGATCAATTATATCGTTCAGTCATAATGGATCATTATAAAAATCCTCGTAACAAAGGATCGATAGAAAATGATGCTGTAACAATTGATATGAACAATCCGACTTGTGGTGACCGTATTCACTTAACATTGAAGGTGACTGATGGTATTGTAGAGGATGCGAAATTTGATGGTGAGGGCTGTTCCATTTCGATGTCTTCTGCGTCTATGATGACACAGCTCGTTAAAGGGAAAAAGGTAGAGGAAGCATTAGAGCTTGCTGAAATTTTCTCGAAGATGATGATGGGTGAAGAATATAGTGACAAATATGACCTTGAGGATGTTGAGGCACTACAAGGTGTAGCACAATTCCCAGCACGTATTAAATGTGCGACATTGGCTTGGAAAGCAATGGAAAAAGGTGTAAGCAATAAATGATTTCTTTAGTTGGGCGAAGGCAACTATGTGTGTCTTCACCCAACTCGAAGGATTTAACGACTAGATATAATATCATGAACGGAGGAGAAACGATGGCTAAAAAAATGCCTGATATCGGCGATTACAAATACGGTTTCCATGACAAGGACGTATCAATTTTCCGTTCAAAACGTGGTTTAACTGAAGAAATCGTCCGTGAAATTTCAAATATGAAACAAGAGCCAGAGTGGATGCTTGAATACCGCTTAAAAGCACTTGAAACTTTCTATACAAAACCGATGCCGCAATGGGGTGGTGACCTAGGAGACTTAGATTTTGATGAAATTACGTATTATGTAAAACCATCAGAAGCTACACAAAAATCATGGGATGAAGTACCTGATGAAATCAAAGCTACTTTTGATAAATTAGGGATTCCAGAGGCAGAACAAAAATATCTTGCAGGTGTATCTGCACAGTATGAGTCTGAGGTTGTTTACCACAACATGAAAAAAGACCTTGAAGATCTTGGTATTGTGTTTAAAGATACAGACTCTGCTTTACGTGAAAACGAAGATATTTTCAAACAATACTGGGGTAAAGTAATTCCTTACACTGACAACAAATTCGCTGCACTAAACTCAGCTGTTTGGTCAGGTGGATCATTTATCTATGTACCGCCAGGTGTGAAAGTGGAAACGCCGTTACAAGCCTATTTCCGTATTAACTCTGAAAATATGGGTCAATTCGAACGTACATTAATTATTGTGGACGAAGGTGCACATGTACACTACGTAGAAGGCTGTACAGCTCCTGTTTACACAACAAACTCTCTACACTCAGCAGTTGTAGAAATTATTGTACGTAAAGATGCTTATTGCCGTTATACTACAATTCAAAACTGGGCGAACAACGTATACAATCTTGTAACGAAACGTACAGTTGTTGAAGAAAACGGTACAATGGAATGGATTGACGGTAACATTGGTTCAAAATTAACGATGAAATACCCAGCATGTATCCTAAAAGGTGAAGGTGCTCGTGGTATGACATTATCCATCGCATTAGCAGGTAAAGGACAACACCAACATGCAGGTGCGAAAATGATTCATATGGCACCAAACACATCTTCAACTATCGTTTCTAAATCGATTGCTAAACAAGGTGGGAAAGTAACGTATATGGGACAAGTTCGTTTCGGCCCTAAAGCAAGCGGTGCGCGTGCGAACATCGAATGCGATACGTTAATTATGGATAACCAATCGACTTCTGATACAATTCCATACAACGAAATCTTAAATGATAATGTTTCATTAGAGCATGAAGCGAAAGTTTCAAAAGTGTCTGAGGAACAACTATTCTATTTAATGTCTCGCGGAATCTCTGAAGAAGAAGCAACAGAAATGATTGTAATGGGCTTCATCGAGCCATTCACAAAAGAACTTCCAATGGAATACGCAGTAGAAATGAACCGTCTTATCAAATTTGAGATGGAAGGGTCTATCGGGTAATACTCCGAAAACGTGATGATAACAGGTTTTTTTGCATATATTATCGGTGCTGAAAAGCCTGTTTGACCACATTTTGACCACGAAATTTATTTTTCTTTGTTTTTTATATGCTTTTTGTAGAGATCGAGCGCATTTTGCTCGGTCTTTTTTGTGATGTGTAAATAATAATCTGTAGTGGTTTTTGTAGTCTCATGCCCCAACCGATCATTTTAGTAGGGCTCCAAACGAATATGCACTTTTGCCTTTTTTATTTTTTAATTCAGCATAATGGTCAAGCCAATCTTTTATATCACTTCTTCTTATTTTCATAACACGTTTGTTTCCGAAAAAAGGTTTAATATGTAAACGTGTTATTACTTCTACTTGTTCGAAAGTTGATTCCTTTACATTTTTCCTTTTATATTTAAGCCATTCTTCAATGACCTCATGAAATATCATGTTACGATCATTAAGAGTTTGTCCATAATAAATACGTTCCTCAACTTTTGATGCTTCTATCTCTGCCTCTTTTTTTGTTCGAAATGTGCCTTTACTTCGTTCTACATCATCGTTGGATACTCTAGCCTGCCATTTACCACTAGGTAACTTTCTAAAAGTAGCCATAATCATTACTCCTTTCATGTGTATAAGAAAAGAGCTAGCCTTACCTTTGGGTAGGTGTTTTTGTGTGGAATCCAGATTCTCCAGCTATGAAGATTTATTGCACAGGCGGTTAAAGACGGCATTATTCAAGAATCACACTTAAAGGATTTGCAAAATGGTGCAATGACAACTGATCGTTTAATTGGATTATATATAACAATTCAGCAAAGACGAAGTAAGTGAATAAACTAATGACCAAGATAGCTTAATTGCTGTCTTGGTCATATAACAATCTTTTTATATTTTAAATACAAATTCTACAATAAGAGTAAGTATCATAAGTCCTATCCCAATTGCAAAAGCCTTACCTGAAGACTTTTCTTTTTGCTCATCATTTTGGACTTCGTTTTCCTCTCTCACTGTTGGCTCTCTCTCTGTCGTCTCTTCTACAATAGTATTACAATACTCACATATCTTAAATACTGAACCATCTCTATATACTTTCTTAATCGAATTATTGGCTAAACAATTAGGACAACTACTCAATTACATTCTCCTCCGTCTATTCATATCTACTATTTACCATTTTAAGAAATTTAATTATGTATGTACATAACAAAAATGCCCAGATACGACGATACCAGTTACTTTGTATCCATATTCTCCTGCGATACCTTTTGTGCCACTAACTTCTAAAATCTTAGGATCATCTGTAGTTTTATCGAAGCTAAAATTATATGATGTTTCAGCATATGCAGGGACAAGGTGCAAGCATTTATATTATTTTGCCTTACAATGTCTCAGCGTCAATGTCCGACCGTCAAAATGATGGAAAGCCTTGCGAGAGTGAGGTTTGCCATCCACAATCTCAAAACCAACCATCTAGTTCTTTTAATCTTTTAACAAGCTCTTTACAGCAAGTATATAATAATGCTCACGCTGAAAAAGAAGCTCGTAAGGAATACATGAACGAGTACCAAGTGATGCTAGTTGATTTTATGTACTCGTTACCTGTACGTGATGATTTAAAGGACCAGCTGCATAAGTGCATACTGGCTACAAAAATGAACGATATAAGCGATTTTGTGAACGCTAAAGACGTTTTGGTTAACATCATTCGTGATATTACAAACGGCACATTAACAATTACTAGTACATTAAGAGTCGTATTTGTAGGAGCATGTAGTAAGGCTGTGGAGCGTTTGAGTAGGAAGATGAATAAATCTATCTTATATAGAAGAAACTCCTAATAAAGAGCGTCCAGTGCCTTTCTACAATTGGTTGAATGAACGTGATGGTCTTCCACAATCAATAGTTCATGGTGAACCATCGTTAGATAATTGGCTGGAATGAAAAAAATTTATCCAAATGGATTCCTAATAAGGAGTGTAGTTCGAAGTGTAAAAGGAAACCCATTACTTTACATTTCGTTACACATTAGAGGGGTGTAAAATTCTGATAAAAAAACTTTTCCAATTATTTGTATGTCCCGTGTAACAAAGGGATATATAGTTAATTAGCGAGTGGTATATGGATTGGGGGAAATAAAAATGAGAAAACATTTAGGACTGGTATCTATTATTATTTTTATAGTGACTATTCTTATTATGAAATTTTTTATGGAAGAAAAAGTTTCTGGTATGGTAGGAACAAACTTTTTAATAGCTGGTGTAGGTGTGTCCGTTTTATTAGCAATATTTAGTGAAAAAGGAAGAGTGAAAACAATCGTGTTAAGCTTATATAGTCTACTAATTGTTGGTTTTATAATAATGGTTATACTTTATAGAGTCGCACATATGCAATCAAGTGGACTTTAGTTAAATAATCCATAAAAAGACCACCCATAATTGAGTGGTCTCATGATACTGTTTTTCATGCCGATTTCATGCTGACAACGTTTGAAAAAACATGATATAAATTAAAAGTTAAATGCCAAATAGATTGATTTTATTGAGTATCTTCTATTATATAATGCACTTTAAAACCATCCGTTTATCAAATTTGAGATGGAAGGCAGTATTGGATAATACTTCTGTCATACTTGATATATAAGGGTTTTGAAAAAATGTTTCATGTCCCAACCGTTTAGAAACGCATCTAATCAAAATAAGGAATTTATGTCTTGAATATCTAAAGATTATATGTCAAATCCTTGCTTTCAATTTACAGCCATTACTGTCCAGTGCCTTCGATTGAAATGGTTGTGGTTATTTTTAGGTTGTTGAGTAAAAAAGATCACCCAATAATCGGTGATCTTGATGACCTTGAATTTGTTGCTATTTACCAAATGAAAGGAAAAAGTTTTTTAGTTTTCTGTTTATATATTGTAAATTGTTCTCCGTACTTGTTTTGTAAGTAATCATCTGATTTTGGGATATAGCCAAAAACAAATACGAAGAATAAACCAAGAGGGATAAGCAAACTATAAATATTGTTAGAGATTAGCGCTAAGCCTAGCACCCAAAGGCAATCTCCGAGATAATTAATATGAATCGCATATTTAAATAAACCGCCTGTATAGAGCTTACCTTTGTTTACAGGATTATCTTTATAAGGTTTTCTAAGTAATTCTGAAACAGTGTTTAACATACTGCCTCCTAAAAATAATATCCAGCCTACAATTAGTATTGTTAAGTTTAGATCCTGCTTACTAGTGATCATTAAAATGGGGAAGCCCAAATAATAAATTCCAAAGGCCATACTGTTCATGAGAGCTTCCTGCATTGCTATACCTCTAGGTAACCATATAAACATCATAGCTGTTAATCGCAAAGCTGTAATAATTAAAGCGATAAAAAGTCCTAGAGAAATGGCGGATTTTTCATATGTAATGAAAAGTAAATAATATGCAATGATTAAATAGATAATTTCAGCAACTAAAATTAAGATTTTTTCTTTTATCGTAGAATTGTTTATACCATACATAGTAAGGCACCCCTTCTTTATTTGTATTTAATTGGAAAAAATACTTCTATGATATTATTATCCTCTTGTGTGCTATAGGGGTCCGTTTGATAAACTTCAAATGGTGCTCCATTCAATTTATAGTTATTTTCATCTATCCAAACATGTAATTTAGTATGAATGGAAGGTAGTTTATCGTAAGAGCCAATAAGCGTAGCCATTGCACAAAGACCAGGATTAAACACTTTTGTTTCATTCGTGGCAGTTGTAAGTGGAATCGCAATTTCTACATCATAATTATCAGGTTCATATTCGGCACTATGGAAAATAGCAAGTGGTTTTGCGCTAGGTGATAAATTTCCGAACAAAAGTTTACTAAACAACTCACTAAAGTGTATTAAAAAATCAGCGGTATTCATTCTTTTTCGTTGAGATAAAATATCATAGGTTAAGTGATCTACAAGTTTAATTTCAATCTGATCTAAATAGGCCATGATATTTCCCTTTTTATCTAACGTTTGAATATCAAGTTTTAGTTCTTTTAACATAGAAGAATAAAATGTAAGTTGTTGTGTTAGATTTTCTTGTTTGGTTTTCATTTTATTACTAAGGAGTTCGGTATCATCCCTATTAGTTAAAATAATTTTGATGTCTTCTAACGAAAATAAATAGTTTTTTAATCGTGCTATTAATAAAGCTGATTCTAATTGGGAAATATTATAATAGCGATAGTTATTATTAGCATCAATGAAATCAGGCTTTAAGAGTCCAATTTCATCATAATAGCGAAGCGTTTTCAGTGTGAGATGGGATATTTTCGAAAACTCACCAATTGTAAGCATAACAATCACCTCCTTATCAAATTACTTTAAATATAAAGTATCCTGTAAGAGGAAGGTCAATCAATGTAACTAAGTTTTCTTAAAGTATTTATGCCGTTAGAGATTGGCCGGATGACGACAGCATCAGAAAAAATAGGGTTGGATGATTTTTTCTGTTTATATAAAAATCTAAGGGTCACCGTATAGTGGTTGCAACATAGCCAATTTAGCGCAGTCATAATAAATAAGTGATGCAATCTTCACTCTTTTTATATAAAATGTGTAAGATAAAACCTATTTAGAAGGAGTGGCGAAATGTTTCCTATTTTACATACTGATCGATTAGTGTTACGAGAGCTTACAGTTAATGATGCTCAGGCTATTTTAAATTGTTTTTCTAATTCTGATGTACTACGTCATTACGGACAGAATCCATTAACGAATTTAGATCAAGTTAGGCAAATAATTAATAATTTTTCAAAGAACTATGATGAAAAACGCGGAATTAAATGGGGAATAGAATTAAAAGGGCAAGAAGGCATAATTGGTACCATTGGTTTTCAAGAGTGGTCGATTGAACATAAAAGGGCTGAAATAAGTTATGCACTTTTCCCAGAGAGTTGGGGAAAAGGCTATGCACTGGAGGCCGTTAATAAAGTAATTTCATTTGGCTTCCAAGAGATGGAGTTAGTGCGTATAGGAGCAATAGTTTTCACTGAAAATGATGCTTCAAACAAGCTATTAATAAAAGCTGGCTTTGAAAAAGAAGGGTTGTTAAAAAAATATATGTATCAAAATAATGTTCCATATGACACTTATATTTATTCCTTGATAAAATAGAATCATCCTAAGACCGAGATAAGCTTAATTGCCGTCTTGGTCTTTTGGTGATATATAAGGATTTATTTAATAATCATCTGTAAAGTGTCTAATCCTTCCTTCAAATAAACATAAGTTTTAATTGTCTCGATATTCGTATCTGCTTTTTTCGCTGTAGCTAAATATCGATGTAATTCTTTTATATAAGCAGCTAAAAACTCGGTGAAATTGAATGTATGCAGCCACTGACTATTTTTTTCGATTTTTTTAGAATGTGAAACTATGAATTTAGACCTATTTTTTTCTAAAGTAAGAATATCTGCATTGCCAAATGGGTCTAACTTTTGACTTTTTCCTGTTTGATAAAGTGTTATCAATTTGCTAGTAAATTCACCTAAAATAGTACTGTGTCCAGTAATGGTAAAGAAAAGTAGCTCGTCCTCATTGTTATCCTTTGCAAACACTTTTAAATAGCCATCAAAATAAAGATTATTCAAAATAGAAGTACCTTCCTCTAATTCAAATCTTATTTGCATTTAATTTCCCTCCAAATATCAATTCGATTATTTCATTTTTCTTTTCGATTTCAAACTCTCTCTTTGTTCCGATAGTAGTCATTTGGATAAATGGTACTTATTTGGATTATTCTTTCTAAATTATATATTATATTTAAAAAGCCTTCATTTATTAAAATTTATTTTTTTGCGAAGTCTTGGGTTATTAAGAATCCAGTCATTTTGCTTTGCCTAGAATTTCTTTAGTTCACGTATAACTTCTTCATCATTGCTTATTTTTCCGTTCAATTAAATAAACATTTTATATTATAAATATACAAACGGAATTTAGGGGGAATTGGAATATGCTAAAGGATGATGTAACAGAATGGATGAATGATGATGGATTTACAATCAGCATCAATAAGAGTTTTTTGGATACGGAAAAAAACATATCTTCCTTAGTAACGATTCTTATTGGGTAAAGGGTATTGCAAAAGAATCAGTAGAAGCATCCATTGAAATTTCTATACTTTGTTATGGAGTTTACGAAGGTAATCCAACTGAGGGCAATGCTAAGCAAATTGGCTGTGCAAGGGTTGTGCCTGATCTTGTTAGACTTTCATACTTTCTGACTATAGAGGACTTGGATTGAGCAAATGGTTAGTGAGTATTATAACAGCGCATACTAAATTAAAAGGCACAAGTTTTCAACTAGCTACAAATGATGGTCATTCTCTTTATGCACAATATGGATTTAAGCCATTAGGACAAATAGAAAACAGAATGAATAGACCACTTGATTGGCAAGCTGTATATGAGGGGTATAAATTACATAAATAACAATCCAAATTTTCTTCAACTATCAGGGGCAAGAGTTGAAAAAGTATCGCAAGCACGTATTAAACAGAGGGAATCTTTTATATACCTTCTACAAGATGCAATCAGTTCAAGTTTTGATTATTTCTAACCTATTCAAAAACCTTATTAAAGCTTAGAAGTATAATATAAATTTGATGAAAATAATTACGAAATAATTTATAAACCTTGGCTGACAGTGATTTTTTTTGTATATTATTCGAAGTTTGTTGCTTTTCTAAATCTTTTTTTTGGCAATAGTGACATTATACTGGACAAATACGATATTTTATCATAAAGTTAAAGTAATAAAATCAATTGCGGTAGAACAATGAATTCACAAATTACAAAGAGTAATCGTGTTTTGTTAGTTACTTTTTGTAATTTGTGAATTTTTTTCTTTTGAAGCAATATGATTTTATTTAATACAATTAGTGGAGGTCATATAAATGACACAAGGTACAGTAAAATGGTTTAACGCAGAAAAAGGTTTTGGCTTCATCGAAGTAGAAGGCGGAAATGATGTATTCGCTCACTTCTCAGCTATTCAAGGTGACGGTTTCAAAACATTAGAAGAAGGTCAAAAAGTTGAATTCTCAGTAGAAGAAGGTCAACGTGGACCACAAGCTACAAATATCGTAAAACTTTAATTTTAATGATATACCCATAAAAAGGCATCCTTTAATTAGGATGCCTTTTTTGTATAGCTACTTAGGGAGATTTTTGACCTAATTAATAATTAATTTCACTAATTATAGAAATAACACTGGATTTTATAATAATTTAATACTAAAATGATAATGATTATCAATATCATTTAAAAACAGGAGCTGATAATACATTTTCAAATTAACTACATAAGAAGGGGAGGTTACTAGAACAGATAGATTGGTATTCATACATAGTTGATAAAGGAGTGTTCGACAGAATGACAAAGAAATTTATACTTGTTAGCTTTATTGCATTATTGATGCTCGTTTTAGCGGCCTGTGGAGGAGAAAAGGAAAGTGAGCAAGATCCATCCTCTGATAAAAATGAAAGCGGAGAAACAGCTCAAACAAAAGAAGAGAGTACAGAAGAAAATGGTACAAGAACTATAGAGTATCTTGGTGAAAGCTATACAGTTCCACAAAAAGTAGAAAGAATCGTTGTAACAGGCGCAATGGAGGCAATGGAGGATATGGTTGTGCTTGATGTGCATCCAGTAGGGGCAATTGCTATTGGTGGAAAATTCCCTGAACTCTATGCTTCTGTGACAGACAAAGCTGAATCCATTGGTGAGAAAATAAAACCGAACTTTGAAAAAATAGTAGAACTAGCTCCGGATGTTATTTTAGGCTCCACAAAGTTTCCAGAGGAGGTACAAGGAAAGTTGGAGAAAATAGCTCCTACAATTTTAGTATCGCATATCTCAACAAACTGGGAAGATAATTTAAATTTATTAGCTAACTTAACTGGTAAACAAGCAGACGCAGAAAAAATCCTATCTACATATAGGGCTGATATCGAAGCTGCTAAAGCAACTCTAATTGAGAAATTAAAAGGTCAAAAAGTGGCAGCTATTCGTATTCGTGGTGGACAAGCATATGTGTATCCGAAAGAAGTTTTCTTCAATCCTGTATTATATGGAGAGCTTGGTTTAGAAGTACCTGATGAAGTAAGCAAGGCTAAGTCACAGGAAGCTATTTCTGTGGAGCAATTGGCTGATATGAACCCAGACTATGTGTTTATTCAATTCTCTGCTGATGAAAATGCTGATGCACCAAATGCATTAGAAGATTTTAAAAAGAATCCAATTGTTCAAAATATTAATGCCTTTAAAAATGATCAAGTATTTGTCAATGTTGTAGATCCACTAATGGAAGGCGGTCCAGCATATAGCCGAATTAAATTCTTAGAAAGCGTTCAACAATATCTTATAAAATAAGCATCAGGTTTTAAGTAAATAAGAAGAAAAATTATAGCTTTACTTTATCAGTATGCTGTATCCCAATTGTTGTATACATCAAACAATTGGGGTGCAGTTTTTTTATTCGTTATTTAATCCCCCTATTAAAATAGATTTTGTGAATACGATTTTTTTACTATGTGTTCATATGGAAGTAGAAACTGTATGCTATGATAATGTACATAGAGGAGGGAGTCACATGATACGGGTTGGATTAACTGGTTGGGGAGATCATCCTTCACTTTATAGTGGAGTGACTGCCTCAAAAGATAAATTATTCGATTATACGGGTCATTTTTTAACGGTTGAAGTAGATACTTCTTTTTATGCTATCCCATCTAATGAGAATGTACGAAAATGGTGTCAGGATACGCCAGATGATTTCCGTTTTGTTGTCAAAGCCTATCAAGGCATGACAGGGCATTTACGGGGAGAAATTCCTTTTGAATCAAAAAATGATATGTTTAATGCCTTTATAGAATGTGCCAATGAATTTAAAAACCATGGTAAGCTAGGAATGATTCTTGCTCAGTTTCCGCCATGGTTTGATTGTCAGGCAAAAAATGTTCAATATTTGTTGTATATACGACAGCAGCTTAAGGATTTTGAGGTGGCTATAGAGTTTCGAAATCAAACATGGTATGCAGAGTCTGTCGTGCAGCAAACTATGGATTTCTTACAGGAGCATCAATTTGTTCATACAATTTGTGATGAACCACAAGCAGGTGTCGGCTCTGTTCCATTTTATCCTGCTGTCACTACCAAGAAGGCACTTATTCGAATTCATGGTCGCAATATTCATGGCTGGCGTAACACCGGAAATGCTGAAAATTGGCGAAAAGTTCGGTTTTTATACGATTATAATAAAGAAGAATTGCTGCAGCTTGGGCATCATATCACAGAGCTTGAGACTAGGGTGGAGGAGCTTTTCGTATTATTTAATAATAATTCAGGGCTGCATGCCGCTAAAAATGCGAAGGAACTGCAAGGTATTTTAGACATTAAAGATGTCGGGCTAGCGCCTAAACAATTAAATATGTTTGAAGGGGAACTATAATGGAATTTTTTCTTTTAGTCATTATTGCACTATTTTCTGGTTTAGTAGGTGCACTAGTTGGACTTGGTGGGGGCATAATATTAGTGCCAGCAACATTATTCGTAGGATTGAATCTAGGAATGATTCCAGATATAACACCTCAAAAGGTGGTTGGATTGTCGGTTGTGATGATGATTTTTACTGGACTTGCCTCAACCTTAAGCTTTATGAAATCCAAAACTGTTGATTATAAAAGCGGGTTGATATTTTTTATAGGTAGTGTTCCAGGGACAATGCTAGGTGCATGGGTAAATAAGGGATTAGATTTACCTTCATTTAATTTATATTTTGGTATTTTACTTATTATTTTAGCGACGATATTACTTGTACGTGATAAATTGAAACCTGTAAAATGGTTTGTAAAAAATGGGACTCAGCGCGAATTTACGGATACTGAAGGTAATACCTTTGTTTATGGGTACCCCATCTGGTTTGCCATTATTATAACATTTGGTATAGGCTTTGCCTCTGGATTATTTGGTATCGGCGGCGGCTCAATGATTGTACCTGCAATGATTATTTTATTTTTATTCCCGCCACATGTTGCTGTGGCAACATCAATGTTCCTAGTGTTTCTTTCATCGCTTGTTGGTTCAGCTAGTCACATATATTTAGGGCATGTGCCTTGGCTCTATACAATTCCTGTTATTCCTGGTGCCTATATCGGTGCAAAGCTTGGAGCAGCGTTAAATAAAAGAATAAAATCAGAGACACTTGTAGTAGCATTGCGCATTATATTATTATTAATGGGAATTAGATCCATAATTGAAGGTTTATTGTAAGTTGTTTTTGTTGAGATATTAATGTGAATGAAAAGAAGAGGTGGCTAAAATGCTGGAAAAAATTCATATTTTTCACACGAATGATTTGCACAGTCATTTTAAGTATTGGCCACGAATGCAAAATTATGTGAAAGAGCAGCGTATGGAACTCGCAACAATAGGCGAATCAAGTTTTCTTTTTGATGTTGGTGATCATTTAGATCGTTCCAATATTTATACAGAGGCTACAATCGGTAAGGGTAATGTGAAATTGCTAAATGAAGCGGGTTACGATGTCGTGACCATTGGCAATAATGAAGGCATAACATTATCACACGAAGAGCTATATCATTTGTATGATGAGGCAGCGTTTGAGGTTGTTGTAGCCAATGTCTATGCCTCTCAAGGAAGTAATCCTTTTTGGATGAAGCCCTATATTGTATTAACTACTGCACAGGGTACTAAGCTAGCGGTAATTGCAGCGACAGCTATGTTTGAAATTTATTATAAAGAATTAAAGTGGGAAATGGACGAGGCTCGAGGGACATTAATTCGGCTAGCACTTCAGCTTCGTAAGGAAGTAGATATAGTTGTATGTTTGTCACATTTAGGTATTACAGAGGATGAGCTCTTAGCGGATGAATGCCCTGAAATAGATATAATCTGTGGCTCACATACCCATCATATTCTGCCTAATGGCAAGCTTGTCAATGGCGTATTATTGACAGGTGGAGGAAAATTCGGACAATATACTGGGCATCTTGTGGTAGAATATGATAAAAAACTGAGGAAAATTGTTGAAAAAAAGGATAGTTTAATTCATAATAAGGATTTGCCAAAGGTTAAAAATGAAATAGACATTGTACAGTCATATGAAGAAGAAGGCAAGCAATTGCTAGATATTCCAATATTTATAACAAAAAAATCGTACAATAAGGAATGGTTCCATTATTCGCAATTATCCGATTTGTTTGCACAGGCCATCTTAGATAAAAGCGGTGCTGACTGTGCATTATTTAATGCGGGAATATTTTTAGATGGTCTACCGAAGGGAACTGTTACTGCCTTGGACTTGCATAGGATTTTCCCACATCCAATTAATTTATGTACGATTGAATTAACAGTTGCAGAAATGAAAGAAATATTCCAGCAATCAAAAAATGAAGAGTGGCCCTATATTGAGTTGAAGGGACTAGGATTTAGAGGCGTAATCTTTGGAAAGATGCTGACTTATGGCTTTTCAATGAATGAGGATCGTCAGTTGCTTATCAATGGAAAGCTTGCAGATAACGATCGAATTTATAAATTAGTAACGCTTGATTTATTTACATTTGGTTATTTTTATCCAAGTTTTAAATATGCGAAGAAAAAATATATTCTACCAGAATTTTTACGAAACATTATGATAGATTATGGGCAAAGAATTTTTAAGCCGTAGAAATCGATGCTTTAAGAATGGATTGGGGAAGAGGTCATGCGATTAATTTCAATCGATGTATTAAAAGAAGGAATGGTATTAGGAAGAACTATTTGGAATGAGGCTGGACATCCTTTATTAAAGAAGGATGTTGTGATAAACGACCGCATTATTCAAAGACTTCAGGAATTAAATATGCATTATTTATATATAGATGATGAAATTTCTGAGGGGATTGAAGTAAAGGAAACTGTTCCACCTGCAATGCGAAATAAGGCAGTTTCAACCATCAAGAGTTCCTTTCAATCAATGGATGGATTAAATCCAGTAAATGCCTCTTATATACTTGACCAGCAGTCAAAAGCTATTGTCTCAATTGTAGATGAGTTACTGTCAGCAGTTACTGGAAATGATGAAATTTTAACAATACTAACAGATGCATATTTATTTGATGAGTATTTATATCAACATTCCTTTCAGGTTACGCTTTATTCGATAGCCATTGCGAAAGAGCTTGGATACTCAGCGGAGGATTTACGTTTAATTGGCATTGGTGCTTTATTACATGATGTAGGCAAGCTGATGGTGCCAAAGGAAATCCTCACTAAGCCTGGACGCTTATCCAATGAGGAATTTGATACGATGAAGAAGCATACACGTTTTGGCTTTGATTTGTTACGGAATTTACATTCTATATCATTGCTAGTAGCTCATTGTGCGTTTCAGCATCATGAACGTATTGATGGCAGCGGTTATCCTCGAGGCTTAGTTGATTTCGAAATTCATCCGTTTGCTAAAATAATTGGTGTAGCTGATGTCTTTGATGCTGTGACAACAAATCGCGTTTACCGTGAGAAAATGCTGCCTTCACAGGGCTTAGCAATTGTAGAAGCGGGTTCAGGCACTATTTACGATGCACGTATCGTGAGAGCTCTGAAAAAGGCGGTTGTCCATTATCCTAATGGGGTTATTTTAAAATTATCGGATAATCGTAGAGGCATCGTATCAAGACAAAATACTTTGAATTCTGCATACCCATTTATTCGTATTTTTGAGGAGCAAAATCAGTTATTATCGGCTACATATGAAATAAATTTAGTGGATTACCCAGGTTTAACAATTGAATGTATAGAAACAGACTATGTTGTACCGTCCAAGGTCGAATAAAAATCTTCTCCTGTTCATATTTTATGGAACAGGAGGAGATTTTTTTGTTTTTCCCTCGAAAAAGGATGAAACTAAGATCTTATAGCAATTATAGTCATTATGGTAGTTATAGAAAAAAAGGGAAACGGTTGAATCGTTTAACCTTATTAATTGTAAGCATAATTATAGGTGTTTCATTATTCATTTATTTTTTGAACGAACGACTTATGCCCACCTACTTACAATATGCTGAAGTACAAACCAATAAAATTGCATCCTATGTTGTGAGTAAAGCATCTTTAAATGTCTTAGATATTAATGACGTTCTAGTTGAAGTATCCCCTAACAGTAGCTCTGATTTGAAAATTAATACAGAAATTATCAATCGAGTTCGTGCAGAAACAGTAAAGCAAGTAAAAATGTATTTAGAGCAAGCAGAACAAGGTGATTTATCGAATTTGCCAGATCTTGAAAATGTTGAATATGATTTTAATAAGATTAAAGAGGGGAATGGGATTGTCTTTTATATACCAATAAGCCAAGCAGCCAATATTCCATTACTGGGGAATCTAGGCCCTAAAATTCCAGTACGCTTTCATGTACTTGGGAATGTGCATAGTGATGTTACTTCTTCTATAACGGAATATGGAATTAATAGTGCATTTGTGGAAGTAGGGATTCATTTAGAGGTAAATGTACAAATCATTGTGCCATTCGCTAGTAAATCCTCAACTATTACGCAGGATATTCCGGTTGCAATGGGATTGACAAGAGGGCCTGTACCTAATGTTTATACAAATGGTACTGAGGGCACTCAGCCATCACTTGAAATACCTATTCCATTTGATAAATAGAAAAGTTGCTGTGATAGTTGTTGCCGTTCCTTTAATATGTTACATTGACAACAGTGAAGATAGTTAATATAAAAAAAGCACATTTTTGATAGGGGCGATATTCGTATGACATCTTGTAAACCTACAAGCACAGGTAAGGAAGAACATCTAAGAAAACCGGACTGGCTAAAAATAAAACTAAACACTAATGATGAATATAAAGGGCTAAAAAAACTGATGCGTGAAAAAAATCTGCATACAGTATGTGAGGAAGCGCGCTGTCCTAATATTCATGAGTGCTGGGGCGAACGCCGTACAGCAACAATGATGATTTTAGGTTCTGTTTGTACGCGTGCTTGTCGTTTTTGTGCCGTTAAAACGGGCTTACCAAATGAGCTAGATTTGGCTGAACCAGAGCGTGTAGCAGATTCTGTAGCTATTATGAACTTGAAGCACGTTGTTATTACAATGGTTGCACGTGATGACTTAAAGGATGGCGGCGCTCAGGTATTAGCTGAAACGGTGCGTGCAATTCGACGTAAGAGTCCGTTTACATCTGTAGAAGTTCTACCATCAGACCTAGGCGGCTTGCAAGAAAATCTACAAATTTTAATGGATGCAAAGCCTGATATTTTAAACCATAATATTGAAACGGTGCGCCGCTTAACGCCTAGAGTTCGTGCACGTGCAAAATATGAGCGTTCTTTAGAATTTCTTCGTTTGGCAAAAGAAATGCAGCCAGATATCCCTACAAAGTCATCTTTAATGATTGGTTTAGGTGAAACACATGAAGAAATTTTAGAAGTAATGGATGATCTAAGAGCTAATAACGTAGATATTATGACAATCGGTCAATACTTACAGCCGACGAAAAAGCATTTACCTGTTAAAAAGTACTATTCTCCAATAGAGTTTGGGAAGCTGCGTAAAATTGCGATGGAAAAAGGCTTTAAGCATTGTGAAGCTGGTCCGCTTGTGCGTAGTAGCTATCACGCCGATGAGCAGGTGAATGCAGCAACAAAGGAACGACAATTACAAGCAGAAATATAAGGCAAAAGCTGTCGTAGAATAGGTGGTGTCACTTTGATTATTATTGATGGATATGAATATGAGATTATTGAAGATTACCGAGATGCTTTTCAAGAAGAAGTATTGATGGAGCGATACTCAGATATTTTAGCCAGATACGATTATATTGTGGGCGATTGGGGCTATAATCAATTACGCTTAAAAGGCTTTTTTGATGATAGAAATCAAAAATCCACTTTCGATACGAAAATTAGTACGCTTCAAGATTATTTATATGAGTTTTGTAATTTTGGCTGTGCCTATTTCGTATTACGTAAATCTGGTAAAGCTATTTACCAACTAGAAGATGTAGTAAGTGAAGATAACGAAGTGACAAAACCTATTGAAAATGAACCAATAGCGGAATAAACAACAACAGAAACCTGATGTAAATAGCATCAGGTTTCATTGTGTTGAAAAACTAAATGGTCAAGGGACTCTTTGTGAACACTACTAAGTCAAATGAAGGTGATTTCCGTTCCAGGCT